>JBGOYO010000200.1:0-6011 GCA_041479715.1 Anaerolineae bacterium | reverse complement strand
CTGCGTGACACTACCAAAAACCTGACAGGGCTTGCTCCATCGGCATTGGTAACCGTTGAAGTAGAAGGAGAAACGCATCGAGCACTGGTGCGTGAGAAGCAGCGTAATAAAATCACCGGTATCCTGCTGCATGTTGATTTCCTGGCAGTTTCTATGGAGGAGAAGTTACGCTCTCAGGTTTACATGGAAATCGTTGGCTTAGCCCCAGCGATCAAGGAGTTCAGTGGTGTCCTAGTGACCGGATCCGATGAAGTGGAAGTCGAATGTTTGCCCCAGGATTTACCTGAGCGTCTTGTGGTGGATGTATCAGGATTGGCGAAAATTGGGGACGGGATTTACGTCCGTGACCTGGTCGTCCCTGAAGGGGTTAAAATCCTGGAAGAGCCTGATACAATGATCGCATTAATCACTGCCCAGGCGGCTGAAGAGGTCGAGGTTGCTCCGGTGGTCGAGGAAGTGGTAACAGAAGAGCCGGAGATTATTGAACACGGCAAGAAAGAGGAAGAAGGGGAAGAGGAAGAAGCCAAGTAATCACTGGCGGGCGATTGAATCGCCCGCCAGTTTTTTATTATACAGAATATCGATCAAATTCAATGTGATCTCAGCGCTGACGCCCCAAAGAAGCTCATCCTGATAAGATTGAAAATAGATCACTGGGTGGGTCTTCTCCTTAAGAATTTGTGCGTAAGGTTCAGGGACTGTCCGATAGCGTATCTCATGGTGGTCAGGATTTGCCAGCCATTCCAGCGGGACGGAGAACACCCGACTGACTTCAATTTCCTCCAGCTGTATGGGGAACGGCCACGGGATCACAGCGACAACGGGGGTCACACAGTAGTTGGTGATGGTGCGCAGGCGATTCATGCGACCTAAAATCCTGACCTGTGAAGGGTCCAGGCCGATCTCTTCCTGGGCTTCGCGCAGGGCAGTCGATTCAGGTGTCATATCGGTAGGCTCTGACCGGCCACCGGGGAAGGCAACCTGTCCCTGGTGTTCTGCCACTGCCTCGGTTCGGCGAGTGAGTAAAACCTGCCAGGTATGATTGTGCCTATCTTCGTCGCTGGCGTGGAACAGGGGAATCAAAACTGCTGCAGGAAGAGAGGTATCTGCCAGGGATTCAGGCCATTGTGAATCATTTGCTGAATGCTGCAGGGCTTCAGCCAGGCGTTGGGTGATATATTCCTCAGTGATCGCAAACATAATTTTCGGGGAATATCAGGATGGAAGTTCTTCAACTTCCCCCTGGTCATCCATTTCAGCCCTACGTTTTCGATCAGTGTTCACGAAGTTCGTAATTTCTTCAACCACTGATCGTGCAAATACCAGGTAACCGGTATGGGCAACCATCCTATCCACGGGGCGGAGGCGGTCGGGAATAGCTTTGTAGTAGCGCACAAGGATTTCACATACTTCAATAAAGGCAAAATTCGACCGCTTCAATGCAATCAGAAGGGTGGAAACCTGATTCGTGGTCGGCAATATGCAGCCAAGGTAACCTCCCGGTTTTAGTGCTTGCTTGGCTTGAAGCATATAGTCCTGTGGGTTGGGCAGATCGAGAAATACAGCATCGACATTTCTTTCATCGATACCCTCGGCGATATCACGCAGTTTGAAATCGACCCGATCGGCAAGACCGAGCCGGTCCAGATTCTTCTGCGCCAGGTACTGGAACTCCGGACGAGATTCATAGGTTGTCACCCGACCCTGGGGACCTACAGCAAATGCCAGAGCAGTGGTAAATGAGCCAGAGCCTGTCCCAGCTTCTAGAATGTGCTTTCCCGGTCCGATATCCATGAAAACGAGGATATAGCCGATATCCTTGGGGTACATGATTTGGGTGTTGCGGCGAGTCTCTACCAAAATATCAGCCAGTGAAGGTTGCAATAACACGAAAGGGCTGCCCATATGGCTCATTACCCTGGTCCCCCAGGGTTTTCCGATCAGGTCATTATGACTGATATAACCACGGTGAGTCTCAAACTTGCCATCTTTCACAATTCGGAAGATAAAGCGCTTGTTTTGCGCACTAATCAGTTGGGCGATATCGCCTACCTGCGCCTGAGTGTTTATTTTAGATTCCATTATTTCATCAGATGCTGCTTGAAGAAATCTGTGATGGCGTTGTAACAGCTGATGCGATTCTCGAGCTTGAGCACATCGTGACCTTCGTTCTCAAACATGAGATAATCCACCTTTTTGCCTTTCCCACGTAGGTGTTCAACCAGATCATGGGATTCTTGCTCGATCACCCTGGGATCATTTTTCCCCTGGATGACAAGCAGTGGGCATTGGATTTGATCGATGTAGGTGCGCGGCGACCGCTCGACCAGAAAATCCCGGTCTTCAACCGGATCACCGAGCGAGATCTTAAAATATGGCTTCCATGTTTCAGGTATACGGTCGCTGAAGGTGAGCAAATCGTAAGGTCCGAACATATCGACGGCAGCAGACCACAGCTCCGGGTGCCTGGCTGCCATGGTGAGGGTCATGTAGCCCCCGTAGGAACGACCCACCACTGCAGCGCGGGTAACGTCCAGGCGGCTATCTTTCTTCAATATCTTCATGGCGTGAACGTGGTCGAGACGATCAAGCCCACCCCAATCATGATCAACCTGCTTCATATAGCTCAATCCATAACCCATGCTGCCACGCACGTTGGGTACGAAGACAGCGAACCCATTCAAGGTCAAAAATTGGATCAGCGGCATGGAGAACCAAGCGAAATCCGGACGTTCCTGGCTCTGCGGACCACCGTGAATATAATACACGAGCGGGTAAGGAGGCTGAACGTTGAGCTCGGGCGCAGGGAGGTATAACCGGGCGGATACCCTCAAGCCATCATATGTAGTGAAGGATGCATCTTCACCACCGGAAAGCATCGCTTCAGCCAGTCCGAGCACCCGTTCGTTTGTATGGATACAGATAAAGTTTCTCTTCTTGCCACAAATCGTGAATATTTGGGTTGGAGATGTGGCAGTCGAATGGCTTAAGATATAAGTATCGCTTTCCTTATCATAGCCGATCGATTCCAAGACCCCATTGGATATCGGGCCTTTACCGACCAGCACTTTACCCAGCCGCATGGTCAGCTTAGCTGGGTCGAATTCTGCCTCATAGACCCAGGAACATCCATCTATGTTGTATTCTATGATGTAGGTGTTCTTTCGAATGAAATCGCACCTCCTTAGCTCGCCTTTCCCGTCATGTTTTATCCCTTTTACTGAGACCTTTTTTACATCAGTTGGGTGTTTGAAGCGGAGATAACCAAACCCGAACGTATCTTCAAAAATGGCGGAGGCAAACAACAATCCCCGATCACGGTCTACAAAATGGATGGGATCTATCGCGTTCAGAGGGACAACTTGATCGGGTTTTCGATCTTCGAGTGGAACGCCGTAGACTAATTTTATTTGCTTTGAATCTTTCTCCCATAAGTACATCACGTTATCGCCGGCTGAGTACCCATCGAGGATTATGAGCTTGGTGTGGTCTTTATTGTGCGTACCGACATAGGCTCCCCACATGCTTTCTGCAATTTTGACCAGCTCACCGGAGTTCAGATCCCACCTGAATGATTCATTCATTTGCGCGGTGCGCGACTCGGCAGAAAAGTAGCAGATTTGATTCTTCCGGTCACAGCTGCCAAGGTGTACCCGGTAATTTTCAAACATATTATTGAGTACCGGTTCTGGATATCCACCTGTGAGCGGAATCAATTTGGGTTGATAGTTTTCATCTCCATCTTTGTCCAGCATGATCAGGATTTTTCCCAGCTTAGGAAAGACAAAGTAGGATTTTCCACCGATAAGCTCCGGGTTTTGTAAGGCTATGCCAGGAGGCAACAGGGGTTCGGGTACACTGCCACCATCGTTCATAACATATAAACTTAAATGACCACTCAGATTGCTGATGAAATAGATGCGGTCATCCACCAATTGTGGCGCCAAGAATGCTCGAGCAGACAAAAATGATTCGATTTGTACCATAGCCATATCCCTTCTTATCTCTTCACAGTTTTAGGAAACAATTGTACCTTCAAATTACACGGGTAACATGATGGGAATGGAAAAATCGACCATATATTAGTAAAAGCTTAAAACCTTGACGAAAATAAATATGCCTGATAAACTGAATAATAGTTTATGTGGCACGTGTGTTCTTTCTGGATTTCATGAGGAACCGGTCTGAACAAGAAGTGCAGTTCGGACCGGATGTTTTTATTAACTACCCGATTGAAGCGGATTGAGCCAGAGGCGCCATGGTAGAAAAATTAACAAAGTAAGGAGTAAAAAAGATGAGTGAGCGTGTGACAGGTACTGTCAAGTGGTTCAATGCTAGCAAAGGTTACGGCTTCATTGAACGCGCGGATGGCCCAGATGTTTTTGTACATTTCTCGGCGATAGAATCTGAGGGTTTCAAAACCCTCAACGAAGGACAAAAAGTCGAATTCACCATCGAGCAAGGCCCAAAAGGTCTCCAGGCGGCAAACGTCATTAAAATTGTAGAATAAATTTTCCCCCATACAAATTGCATACCCCTCACGTTGGTGAGGGGATTTTTTTTAATTAGTGAGTCTTAGGTTCAGCCTGGACCAGACTAAGCCAGAAACCGATAGCTAAAAAGATCACACTTCCCAGCGTAGCAAACAGTAGATGGAGCTGACCAAGCGTGTCGAAGGATACATTGAGCAAATTCCCGACCAATTGGCCGATCCAAAAGCCAATCCAAGATAGAAGCAGGTACAACAATAGACGCCCGGCATTCCCACCCCGCCAAAGATGAAACAGTGCACCATATAATGTCGACAGTATGAGACCCAGGAATAAGGTTGGAATGGACATCAGTTCACCCTCAGGAAGTTTTTCTATTCCGCAATGATTCCACCACCAAGACAGATATCTCCATTATATAACACTGCAGCTTGCCCAGGGGTAATATCACCCAGTGGGTTTTCGAATTTCAGATTGAAACCAGAGGTATCGGAATCCGAAATGACACAAGGTACATCGTGAGACTTGTAGCGGATTTTTACCACTGCGCTCCGGGTTGAATCAGGCGGCTTACCAGCAATCCAGTTCACTTTCTCAGCATGGAGGGTGATGCTGCTGGATTGATATTTCGGTCCGACAATGATCTGGTTGTGAGAGAAGTCTTTTTCAAGGACGTATAGCGGGGTTGGGGAGGCAATACGCAGTCCCTTGCGCTGCCCGATGGTGAAATTTGCCAGCCCCTGATGATATCCAAGGATGTTTCCTTGGCGATCGATGATCTCTCCGGGGATAAGGGTCTCAGGGGCGGTGCGGACGAGGAATTGACGGTAATCTCCGTCTGCACCTACAAAACAAAGGTCCTGGCTTTCGGGCCGCTCAGCGACCGGTAAATCATAATGATGTGCGAGCTGGCGGACCTCGACTTTGGTAAAACTACCTAAGGGGAACAGTGCATGCTGGAGCTGATTTTGGGTCAGCACATGCAGTACATATGATTGGTCCTTGGCTGGATCGACGCCCCGATGTAGCTGGAAGGGTTGGCCAGGCTCCTGATGGATGCGGGCATAATGCCCGGTCGCCAGGAAATCTGCACCAGCAGACAGGGCGTGGTTAAACAGGAAATCCCATCGGACGGAGCGGTTGCAATAGATACATGGATTGGGGGTAAGGTTATGCGCATAGTCATAGATGAATGGGTTAACAACTCGATCGTAGAATACCTGCCTGGCATCCAGAACATAGAAAGGAATCGAGAGTAGCGATGCCACCCGGCGTGCCTGCGCCATCGAATCAGGAGTGCAGCAGCGGTTTGCACGCTCAGAATCCTGTTCGGACCATAGCCTAAGCATCATACCGATCACGGTGTAACCCTGCTCAACCAGTAGAGCAGCCGCAACCGAGCTATCCACTCCACCGCTCATGGCGATAGCAACAACGGGATTATTGCTCATTTTTTCCTATACTTAATTTACCTGGCGTAGTTTAGTAATTACAGCGGGTAAACAAGCGAGAAATCGTTCG
>JBGOYO010000199.1:0-6027 GCA_041479715.1 Anaerolineae bacterium | reverse complement strand
TAGCGTACGCGCCACCTGATTCATTAACAGTGCTCCCGCCACACCCTTTTCAGCCACCATGTCAAGCTGGGCGGCAAAGGATATCAGTTCCGGGAGGTTGGCTTGTGAGAATACTTCAACGAGAGCCCCTGGTATTGGCTTTCGCCCGAATAGTGGATGTCCAGCACTCCGTGTGTAGGCAAGCACCTCTGAGAGCAGTCCGGTAAGCGCCCCAGGTAATGCTGAGAGGCGCTGGATAGCCTGGTCTGGTGAGATGCCAGCAGACATTTCAGCTGCCACCAGGGTGGCCAATTCAGGTAGGCTGCGGATAACACGCTTGCGTACTGTATTCGCCTTAGCGCGCACCGAGATGAAGGGGTAAGCTGCCGCACCGACAGGTACAAGCAGCGAGATAGGAGCCGGGTTGACCAGAATCACACACGCGCCGACGCTGGCGAAGAACATGGACATGAGTACCAAGCGACCGACTCCCCAGTCTTTGAAGTATCCGCCGCGCTGGGCCCATTTGAGATGATCTTTCCAGGCGTCTAAGGAAAAAGGCAAGCGTTCAACAATTTTGTTGCCGAGCTGTTCACTACGAGCGGTTGCTCGTCGGGTATTTCCCGCGAACGCGTAGAAGTCCTCCAGGGCACGCCCCGCTTTGGGCCGGATGCGCAGGTTGCTGGCCAGGAAGTAAGCCAACCAGGCCATGGTCGAAGCACCCAGGAAAGGTGCGATCAGACGCAGATTTTCAGTCATATACTCTCCTTTACTCTACTGACTCGTGGATCAGGTCGCCGATGTAGGAAATGCCAAAAGCCGCCCAGGCGACCGCGGCCACAATTGCAATCTGGATTGTTGGCGTGCGGAATAATGCGCTACTTCCGGGTGATGAAAATGCCATGAAGATCGCACCACCCAGAGCCAGGATGATCACCCGGATCGTACCCCAGGCGCCATCAGCTTTCGAGAAGGCTTTCGAGCGGCCTTCCATGATTTCCGCCAGGTTTTCGGAAACCATTTGGAAGGATTGGGAATAACCTGACCCACCGGTTTCCAACAACCGCCCGATTTCGACCACCACCAGCAGCAAGGATGGCGAGATGTCACCCGCTTCAGCCTGCATCTCTTCCAATCCATTTCGGCCGTGAGATTGGATTTTATGCACAAGTCGCTCGATCCAGGGTCTCAATTCACCATTGGGATTGAGCGAAAGCGAGGTATCCTCCAATGCCCTGATCACGTTGGGGTTAAGCTGGATCATGCTGGATAGGTTCATTAGGAAGGAAGGGATCTCCTTTTCCATCGCCATACACACCTTGTTCCACTTGCTGTTGACCAGGCTGTTCATCGCGAAATATGCAATAGCCGGTCCACCCAGCCAGAACAATGGCGGTAGGCCAAGCATTGCAGCGCCGATAGCCAACCCCAATCCTAGGACTCCAATAACCAGGTAGAGCAAGAACTGTTCGCGCCCACTGACATCGAGGCCGAAGGTCCTGAAAGCCAGGCGGATTTTGTGTGCCGGTGAAGCGATGGGAACATCCGCTACCGTAGTGCGGGTGGGTGAAAATGCGTAGTCTTGCAGGGAACGGGCTATGGAAGGCTGGCGGCTGAATAGCCAGTGCGACAGGCTATATACTGAGACTGCCGCGCACATGGCTGCGATGAAAGAAAATATCGATTGGATAGAAAAGTTCATGTGGTGCCTCCTGAGATGGGAATCAAAAAGGCGCACCAACCAAAGAGGGTGATACGCCTACTTACAAAAACACGCCCACATTAGTGGTGCGCAAATTCTGAGTAAATTATACCTATATTCGTATTCGCGTCAAGTAAAACCGGCATGAATTTAACGAGATAAGCGTTATGTTTCCAGGTTGCGAAATTATCGATCTTGAGAAAACGTCAGCATATTTACGACACGGTAGAGCTGCATTGCGCTTTTACACCCTCTTTCGATTGATCATACCCAATTCCGCCTCTCCTGCCTTATACACCTGACTGAATACCACATTCCCGGCCTTCATCGCGGGCGTGGTTTCCCACACACCGAGGATCTTGCGCTTCCCCTCCAACCAGCCCACCTGTACTATCAGGTCAACTGCCTGGACAAATATCTCTTTGGCGGCTCCCATGGGTACCTGGGCATCAGCAAACATGATCACTGAAATGCGATGAACCGCGGCCTCCGCCCCTTCGGCGTGGAAGGTGCACAGACCCGGATGGTCGGACATCTGGGCGCGAAAGAGCGAGAGAGCCGTCCAACCGGTACGGACCTCACCCACGATCAGCCAGTCCGGAGCCATGCGCATGGCATCATCTACGCCGTCTTGCACCCGGTAAGGCGGGATCGTTGAGCCAGGAGGAGCCGGACGCGCTTCTATGGTCACGACATTAGGGTGGGGCAGCCAGATCTCTTCAGGATCTTCGATCTTGATCACCCGTGCAGACTGGGGGATCCCATTCGCCAAAGCAGATAAGAGGGTGGTCTTGCCGGTAGCGGTGCCACCCACCACGAGCACACGCAGCTTACTCGCCACCGCTTCCACCAACCCTTCGATCACTGCTTGGGGAGCCACCTGCCAGGCAATCAGCTGGTCAGGCAGCACCGGTTTTGGCTCGAACAGGCGGACATTGATCGTGGGATACCCACTGCCAGGGGCGAGCACCGGGTGGATGATCTTGATCCGTGCTCCGGATAGACCATCCGAGGTGCGCGGCAGTTTGGCATCTACAGAAGGTGCGGCTTCGGAGAGTGCCCGGCCCATGGGAGACAGCAGCGCTTCCACCGAGCGCCAGACTTCGTCCAGCGGCGGGTGAATGTCCACCTTCTCAAAGCCGCAGCCTCCCTTTTTCACGAGCCACAGAGTACCATCCGGGTTGAGGGCGATCTCGGACAGGTCACTGCGCCTCGGTGGGAGCAGGTCATTGAGAAAACCGAGCCCTCCGGTACGTGCAACGACCTGCTGCACCAGGACCACATTCAAAGCAGTTGGAACAACCAACCCCAACCGGCTGGCGACCATGGCGGTGGCGCTGATGGCATGGGAAGTGAGTTTCGCTCGATCCCGAATCGATTCCAGAGGCAGTCCTTGCAAGCTCTGCACAGCTTGCTCAACCAGGGTCTGCTGCTCATCCGGCGTGATGGACTGTGCTAGTTCTGCCCAAGACATGTCTACACCTTCACCTTCATACCGAACAGCCTGATCTCGTGACTTTTGCCCTGTGGTTTGCTGATCTTGTCAGATGACGCTCCCCCACTGGTTGAGAACAGGGCATTCGCCAGTGGCTGGATACTGCGCGTAAAAGATTCGCTCACCAGGAGCGGGATGCGCTTGCGATCCTGCAGTTCACCGATCTGCGACTCGTCGGCGATCTGGGCTATGATGGGGGGAAAGGGTTGTCCAAGCATGCTGGACGCAGCCCTGTGCCACTCCTCGGAGGACATGCGGCTGGGAGTGGTGCGGTTGAGCACCACGAACACGCCATTTTTGGCAATGCGGTGCTCACCAGCCAACCTTTCGACGACAGTACGGTAGGCATGCACCGTACGCATCACCCCTTCCAACGACGGACGTGCTACCAGAACCAGGGTGTTAGCCCCCGAAATAGCGTTGGCAGCCAGGACGGTAGGTGGGGCATCGAGCACGATCACGGCGTACCCGGCGTAGGCTGCGGTCAGGATAAGCATCTGTACCGAGTTGGGGACATCTGCCGGGGTGTTGATCGCTTGAGCCTCGGAGAGCACATCCGGGAAACCAGCCAGCACATCGAGCGTGTCAAGCTTCTGCAGAGCCCTCTTCAGGCCATCCTGGTTGGGATTTGAGCGCCAGGAGACAATGTTCGGCTCGGGTTTCAGCCCCAGGATGAGCGGCAGATCGTCCGGCGCACCCAGGCCGATGAGCAGGGTGGTCAAACCGCGCCGGGCAGCCTCGTACGCCAGGTTGGTCGAGACAGTGGTCTTGCCCACACCGCCGGACTGGTTCCATACGGCGATGATGCGCATGCCCACCGGCGAGTTACCTTCGTCGCGAGGTTTCCACAGTGCTTCCATGCCATGGTTGCTGCTTCTCCGCAAGGCTTGTACATCGCCAAATAGCTTAGCGGACAGCTCCACCAGGTTTACATCGCCGCGATAGACACCTTTGACGGAGGGGATCTTGCCGATATTGTCCATCGCCTCAGCGTTGGCTTCCGGAGGCAGGAGCACGTATGCCGTGCCGGCGTAACGCGTAAGCAGATCGACCATTTCTTTAGGACCCGGGTAAATGCTGGCATCGAGCAGGAGCGCTTCGGGTGCGGAGGCAATCTTGAAGGTCAGGTCTTGCGGGTCGGTGGCAAAGGAAGTTACCCGAGCCCGGGCATCGGCAGCCAGGGAGGTGTACCAGGCATTGACCCGCGGCATCGGTCCGGCGAGCAGGATGGTGACAGCTTCGACCACCTGTTGAAGGGAAGAGGGGTTATTGGTTGGCAGCATATAGAACCCTCATGGGATCGGTGCGATAATGGTTGGAGTAGAGAGTGGGCAGCTACCGCCCAGACAGGGGGTGATGGTGGGAGTTGGACCAGGTGTGATTACCAGGTCCGGCAGGAACAGGCCTGATGTGATGAACGTCTCGGGCGTATCCGGTTCCAGGAATAGGCTCAAGCGTACACTATCCACCAGGTCGAGTGCCGGGAGCAGGTCGGTCATACTTACCAGGCGGCTCTCGGAGTTGACACCGAGGCTCGAGAAATCGTAGCCAATGGTGGCCGCTTCAACGGGTACTGCCAGGACAACCGTGCCTTCCAGTTCACGCGGCTGCTTTGACAAAGTACTGACGCCGCCTGTGAATGGGCTGGCAGATGTCGAAGATGCTGCTGGTTGGCTCGTCCCTTGCAATGCCCTGAACTCTGGCGAGAGATACAGCACGCGCAATCCATTCGCTACCGTCTTGGCGTAGGCTCCTTCCTGGCTTTCCATCACGGCGGATACCCCGACGGTATCGCCGGGGCGGAGCAGACCGGCGAGCCCTGCCGCATCGGTCACGTGGATGGCGACGGCGCGCTCGTCGGGAGCGAGGCTGATGACCTCACCGCCGAGGTTCGAAGGGCTGATCACATCACCGGCGCCACGAAATACACGCAGCGTCTGGCCGATCACCTGGGACGGGCCGCTGAAGGCACTCTTCGGGGCATGGCTTTTAGGAACCTGGCTGATGGTAACATCGGTATTAACCAGGGTGTGGCCTTCGGGTAGATCAATCGCAGCCACTACGACAGATGTGGTCGCTTCGGGGCGCAGAAATACCAGGGAAAGCAGGAACACAATGCAAGCAATTATCATTGGAAGCAGTTTTTTCATCATTCTCCTTATTAAGTTTCAAGGTTAGGCTTGATCAATTAAATTAATGGTCATTTTCAGGGTTGTTCCCTCGTCCAACGTGATCGCAATAGCAGAGACTTTTCGTGTCAGGTGCTGGGAGAAAAGCACGCGCTGCTCTGGACCCTGCACCTGGATGATCATCAGGCAGGGCTTGTCGTCGGGTACAGATGTGATCACTTCGGGTAATGGATCGTAAAGAAATAAAGGGGATGGGGACATTTCACTTCCTAGGGATGGGAGATGGTAGTGGGACGGGGGTAGGGATTTCATTCCACCATCCAGGCACCAGAGTCGGTGTCCTGGGAGCGGGTGTAAGTCGCGGAGACCGCCAGGGTGTGGTTGTTGTGGTCGCTTCACCTTTATATGTCTGCTGGGCAGTAGTGAGGACCAAGGCCACGATCAAAAGCAGAAAGAACACGGAAATTAAGGCCAGGCTATGTTTCATGGCGTAATTCTTCCTAACTTGGAAACGATCTCCTCATCAGTAGGCTCGGGCACGTTGACCATCAAGGGGCGGAATAGGAATGGGCGTTGTAACTCGCGGTCAGTAGTGTAGGGCAGGCGACCAATGATCATGCCGATCGGTAGATCGGAGAGAAATCGCCGCCAGGGTTCGTCGTGGAAGCCCTTCTCCGAGCGCGCCAGGCCAGATAACGCCAGATCTTTATCCTTGGGGTTTT
>JBGOYO010000198.1:0-6065 GCA_041479715.1 Anaerolineae bacterium | reverse complement strand
AACACATAATCCTTGACTTTCCCTTTTTCCAATACAATCATCGCACCTTTTAAAATTCCTTCAGAATACTCACTGCCAGGATTCAGTATCAGCGTGCGTTTTATTTTCTGCGCACCTCGTGATTCATGGATATGCCCATGCAGACCAATGAGAGGTTGGTATTTTTCAATCATTTTAGCGACGGCATGACTGCCTACGTGGATCTTTCGGTCTGCAGCCTGAATCAAATCCTTAGTTAACTCCGGTGCTAAATCCAGTGCGAAACCATAGGGCGGAGCATGGAAGTTAAAGATGGCGTTAGACTTATCTTTCACCAAAGCCACCAGCTCCTCGAGCATCGGTTCCAATTCTTCATCAGTTTTCTCACGAGGAGTATTCCAGGGAGTTGGGTTTGCCCACGCAAAAGTAATCATCTCGTGGTCACCCACCATCACATTCCTATTATTGCAATTAACGATAGCTTTTGAATCCGAGATGATCTGATCCACCTCAAAATGGTCATCGTTCCCCGGAGCCATATACACTTTATAGCTCGTACCGGCTAAGCGCTCATCTGCTAAGTCAATCCACTCACACAATCTTGACATCATTAATTGTTTAAATAGTGCATCGACCTTTTGAGGATCAGATTTATATTCTCGAAATTCCTCTGGTGTTTGATGAACCCAATAATAGCCCATCATCTCAATTGTTTTTTTGAGCTTATCCAGCTCCTCTTGGGTGGTGATATCTACATGGGTCCCCATCAAGGTCGTTTCCCAACCACCACCAGCTTTTTCGACCAGAGGCACGAGAACTTTTCCGGTCAAATCACCTAAAAGGATGCCAACATCCACGTTATAGACTTTAAGTGCATTTAAATACTTACGATAACATAAATTTGAGCCATGGATATCAGTTACAAAGAATATCTTGATCGTGTTTCCCATCACCAGCTCCTCATTACTCAAGGCTTTAGAAGGACGAAAGGTTTTCCCCTTCGTCCTTCTCAGGATTTATGCACTAATCCGGTGGTAATTCACCATAAGTCATGCTGATGTCGACACCGGCTCGTCGATTGCGATATCTCCAGAAGAAATACCAAGCTATACCGCAACCCCATACAATTGCATATAGAATAACCGATTTAAGAGCTAACCCTTCTCCTTCAGGCATGAAGATAAAGAAATAGAAAAGAATCGCCAGATAAATCAGGTTAACGATCGCGCCGATGGTGACCACTGGAATGCCAAGGATATTCCAACTTTTATACGGCGAAGAATCCCAAATCTGTCTTGCACGTTTCGAGAACGGAAAATATGCCGCTGCAATAGCTGTTATACCAAACACGGACACGATTTCCATCCCCGTGACTGATAGACCCTCCATCGGGCTGCCTCTGAATGCATATAAGGCGATACCGATCTCTCCTAGTATGAAACAAAGGATGTGGTTCTTTACAGGGGAAGCCCAGCGATAATCGATATCTGCAAACATTTTGGGACCCATCCGGTCCATTCCCCAGGCAAACAAAATCCGTGGGAAGGCCAGGTATGAAAGAGCCACCCACCATAAGTTAAAAAGAATCCATGATAAAACCATCATGAATAGCAAGAAGAAGCTTGTTGGAACAATAGTCGCTGCCAGTCCAACAAAATTTGTCGCCCAGGGGAAAGTATAACCTGCCAATGTTTCAACTTGACCGTTACTCGCCCAAGCTGTTGCGGAAAGGAACTCAAAGCCAACTGAATGATAGAGTGCAATAGCCAGCCACGCCATAAAAAAGGCTGGGACGAGAACAGCTGCCAGGTTAGAAAGGATAATCGTTTTATCGGGTCGCTTCACCTCGCCGGCAATAAAAGTGATGCAATATGCATAGGCAAACAACCAGGAACCCGCTACCATTACGCCAAAAGTATCTCTCCAATTCCAAGTCGTTGGCAGCACCTTTCCTGATTCCTCAATTCCAGCTCTAGCTGCATTCAGAAAGGATTGATAATCTAATGAATTATATTGAGCGGCCAGGTTATTCCAGGCTTGCACAAATTGAGCATGGGACGTAAATGTAAATACTAACAAAATAATTGTGCAACCAGCAATAGCCAGGATCATGATCACTTTTTGGGCTTTAGCAAAAACTTTCATACCAAATACCACGAACAGCAAAGCGATCACGCTGGTTAAAGTGGCAAGTAAAAAGATACCCGTGGGTGTTTCAATCGCATCTGCTATGGATGGATACCCCATATACTGTGCCATCATCACCACGCCATCTGCTGTCCAAGGAGCAAGTATAAAAATCCACATGATCCACACAAAGGCATTTCCGAATGACTCGGCAATACCGACTACCGGATGTATGATGCGGGAGTTGTATATATATTCACCGCCCGAGCGCGGCATAGAACCACCAAGGATGCCCCATACGAGGGAAAACCCAATCCCGCATAAAACTGCCGAGATTATTGTGGCGATAAGTAAATTCCCACCGAGATAAATCCCCAATCCCAGACTTATCATCACATACATGCTGGGTGTAAGACCTTGGTTCATGAAACCCACACCAAATGCATCCCAAAATGACAGCCCACGAACGAGACCACTAGCTTTCCGGGCAAAAGCCATTTGTTCTGACATTTTTTCATCCTCCTACAATTATTTTCCTAGGTTTTAGTTATATCGATACATTCTTCCGGAGCCATTGAAACATAAAACCTAAATCCTTATACCTCCTCCTTTCCTTAGAACTTCCTGGACCATTCTTTTGGCCAACGTTCAATCACAACTTTGGTCTGGGTAAAGAATTCGATGGCATGTTTCCCTTGTCCATGCAGGTCGCCAAAGAAACTATCCTTCCAACCACTGAAAGGAAAGAATGCCATCGGAGCAGCGATGCCAATGTTGATGCCAATGTTTCCGGCATCCGCTTCGTACCTGAATTTGCGTGCTGCAGCACCATCTCGGGTGAAAATCGAGCCTGCATTACCAAAGGCGCTTTCGTTGACAATCTTGATTGCCTCTTCAACAGTGTTGCAGTGCATAACCCCCAACACTGGTCCAAATATTTCGGTGGAGTGTATGATGCCTTTTACAGGAATGTCAGTCATGATGGTTGGACGAATAAAATAGCCTTTCTCGTAGCCAGGTATCACCGCATTTCGTCCATCTACCAGCATTTCTGCGCCTTCGTTCAGCCCTTGCTGGATCAACCCCTCTATGCGCACTTTATCGTGGGGTGTAATGACCGGTCCCATTTGGACGTCGGGGTTGAGCCCGTAACCCGTCACACGCTTCGAAGCGGCATCGGCAAACGCGGGGATAAAAGTCTTTTCGGCTTCGCCGATCATGATGGCGATGGTTGCCGCAAGGCAGCGTTGTCCGCTGCAACCAAATGCGCTATCCATCATGATGTTCGTGGTAGTGTCTACATCCGCATCGGGTAGGATGAGTACCGGGCATTTTGCTCCACCACCAGCCGAGACGCGCTTTCCATGAGCCGCACCCCGGCTAAATACGTGCAATGCTGTAGGCGTGGACCCAATAAAACCTATTGCCTTAATCAAGGGATGGTCAAGAATGCCATTCACAACATCAGAGCCACCGTGCACCATATTAACGACACCTGCCGGGAAGCCTGCCTGTTCCATCAGCTGAAACAGCTTGACCATCGTAATAGGTACCCGGCTGGATGGCTTAACAATCACCGTATTTCCTGTCGCGAGCGCGTAGGGTAGGTACCAAAAGGTAATCATGGCGGGGAAGTTGAAGGGAGAGATAATTCCGACCACGCCCAGCGGCTGGCGAATCATCAGCTCGTCGATACCTGGGGCGATATCCTCGACGATATCACCCATTCCCAGTGAGGGCGTCCCACAGGCTACTTCCACGTTTTCAATCGCCCGGCGCATCTCACCGCGTGATTCATCCAGGGTCTTACCGTGCTCAAGGGTGATACTGCGGGCAAGTTCCTCAGCGTTATCCTCCAGAAGTGTTTTAAGCTTGAAAAAGTATTGGATGCGAGTTGTTACAGGCACCCTTCGCCAGGATTGAAATGCCTTGTGGGCAATTTGAACAGCATCATCCAGCTCAGATTGCGTGGAAACAGGTACTTTTGCCAGAAGCTCATCCGTAGCGGGGTTAGTCACTTGACGATAATTCTCACTATCAGAACTGATCCATATCCCGTTGATGAAGTTCTGTAAAACAGGTTCGTTCATCAGTCATTCTCCTCGTATTATTTTGATTTTCCTAATTAAGAAGAAAATCGTGTCATTCAGATAATTTGTCTATGCGAACCAGTGCTTTTTCGATAATATCCATTCCTTCATCTATTTGAGATTCGTTGATACATAGCGGTGGAACGACAAAAATGACGTTATGGAAGATGAAAGTAAATAATCCATTATCTCGTAAATATTTCCCGGTATCCGTCAAAGGATCGATCGGAGCCTTGGTCTTTTTGTCCTTGACAATTTCTATGGCGGTGAACAACCCGATATACCTGACATCTCCAACGCAGGCATGCTTCGTTTTAATGTCTTCCAACCGTGTACCCAGGTATGCGCCAACTTTGACCGCATTTTGGAGCAAGCCATCTTCAGTATACACGTCAATAGTTGCCACACCAGCAGCACAAGCCAGTGGATGACCGCTGTAAGTTAGCCCGCAAAAAAGCATTTTGTCGTCAAAATACTCAGCGATCGGTTCTGAAACGATTACTGCGCCCAATGGCACATACCCGGCGGTAATTCCCTTAGCAGTGGTGATGATATCGGGAACGACATCCCAGTTATCAACGGCAAACCACTTTCCGGTCCGACCCCATCCGCTCATCACTTCATCAGAAACCAATAAGATCCCGTATTTATTACATATTTCACGGACGCGTGGCCAATAATCATCTGGCGGAACGATCAAACCATTTGAACCGGTCACTCCCTCCATAAAAATTGCGGCTATCCGGTCAGCACCTTCATAATTGATCACTTCCTCAACATGTGAAATGCACTCCCGATGGCAGGTTTCCCTGGTCCAGCCAAATGGGCAGCGATAACAGAATGGATCCAGGAAATGGACCACACCCGGAAGCGCAGGTTCTACGGGCAAGCGGCGATAATCACCTGTCAGAGCGATTGCCCCATGCGTTGCCCCATGATAGGAGCGATATCGAGCCAATATTTTGTTGCGTCCGGTATAAAACCGTGCAATTTTGATCGCGTTTTCGTTCGCTTCTGCTCCACCCAGACAAAAAAAGGTTTTTTTCAAATTACCGGGTGCCACTTGAGCAATTTTTTGACCCAGCAATCCACGCGGCTCAGTCGCCATCCCGGGATGTGCATAACAAAGCTTCGCAGCCTGGTCTTGAATGGCCTTGATCACTTTGGGGTGCTGGTGCCCAATATTCATATTCATCAGCTGCGAGGAGAAGTCGATATAGCGGTTCTCATCAGCGTCCCAGAAATAAACCCCTTTAGCGCGTGCGATGGGAATTGGGTTGGTTGTTGCCTGCACCGACCAGGAAAATAAAGTGTACTCCTTATTAAGTTTTACAATTTCCTGGGAGGAAAGCTTCGTCTCTATCGTATTCATTAAGTACTCCATGGAAATAATGGTTATAAATGGTGTAACTAAATATTATCTTAAAGCTTGTTATCTGCTTACATTCTTCACGGCGTCAGACATGACGTTCAGTGTTTCATCGATATCACCATCGGTATGTGAATAGCACAGGAACCATGGTTCGCGCGGGTCATGATCAGGCATCACCCCACGCTCAATGGCGTAATCTACCAGGCGGAGGTAGTAATCTCGCTCGGTTTCCTGCCAGTCGCGTTGGGCAATAACCTTGTCAGTCCCTATGGCAAATGACAGCATGGCAGGATATCCATGTACAGATGCCTGAATACCTGCCAGGCTGAAGATATCCTTAAAACCCTGCATTAGTTTTTTGCCACGCGACTCAATTGTTTCCAGAATGGGTTGCTCTTTAAGCAGTTTAAGTGTGGCATACGCTGCAGCCACACCAGGCTTATTGTTATTATAAGTTCCACCTTGAGCAACCCCATTCCCAATCACACTCATTATTT
>JBGOYO010000197.1:0-6085 GCA_041479715.1 Anaerolineae bacterium | reverse complement strand
CTCCTGATCTTTGATCAGTGAATTACCACCGATTGCAACCACTGCGATTTTCTGTCTGTTTTGGTCCATGGTTCTCCTCATTACTTCATGGTCAGTGCCAAGACTGCTTTTTGAGCATGCATTCGGTTCTCAGCTTCATCATATACCACTGATTGTTTTCCGTCGATAACGCCATCTGTGACTTCAATGTTCCGGTCAGCTGGTAGTGGGTGCATATAGATAGCATCTCGTTTTGCTAATGTCATCTTTCTTTCATCTGTGATCCAATGCTTATATTGGGCGATAATTTTGGCGCCTTCATCAGGGTCAGGCGTGTGGACCATCGCACCCCACGATTTGGCATATACGATGTCTGCATCCTTGAATCCGGCTTCCATGTCATCGACAATTTCAAAGTTGGTGCCATATTTCCTGGCTTGTTCCTGGGCTTGATCCATGATCTCAGGCAGCAAACGGAATTCAGGAGGGTGCGCCAAGACCACATCCAACCCAAAACGGGGCATTTGCAAGACGAGGGATTGAGGCACCGACATCGGCTTTTGGTATGAGGCAGCATATGCCCAGCTGACAACCATCTTCTTTCCCCTTAAATCTCGCCCTTTCTTTTCAACAATGGTCATCAGGTCTGCCAGGCACTGGAATGGGTGATAAATATCGCATTGCATATTTAGGATTGGCACCCGTGAAGCTTTTGCTACATCGTTCAGATATGTATTACCAACTTTCCAATCCACATGCCGGATGGCAATTGCATCAAAATAGCGTCCGAATATTTCCCCAATTTCCTTGGGAGTGTCGCCATGTGCAATTTGTGTCGATTTGCTTTCGATGAATGCGGCGTGCCCTCCCAATTGCGCCATGCCTGCCTCAAATGATCCTCGTGTGCGTGTGCTTGAAAAGAAGAACAGCATCGCCAGCACTTTATCCCTTAAATACGCATGCGGCTCCCCCAATGCCCGCTTACGTTTTAAATCAAAAGCCACATCCAGCACAGTTTCAACTTCCTCTTTCGAGAAGTCCAAATCACTGATAAGGTCCCTATTTCTCAAATCTGTCTGCATAACTCCCTCTCCTCTATCGTGACTCCTGCATCTGGTGTAATCGCTATAATGATCGGTTGGTTGTGTTATCAACACGATACTTGGGGTAACTTAATCCTACTACTCCATCGCTCCCAGGACGAGCGCCAGCAGCGCCATTCTTACAACCACACCATTGAATGCCTCGATCCAGTACCTTTGGTGCCGTGTATCATCGACCTCAACAGAAAGCTCATCCATCCGTGGTAAAGAATGTAAGACGATCGAATCCTGGGGCGCTTTTCGCATGAGCTCCCTGGTAACTTTATAGTTATCGGGTGTCATGCCCACCGTTGCGCCACGTTCGTCACGCGCCTTGGTGTAATCAGGTTGCACCACAGGCTCCATATAAACCACATCCGCGTCAGCAATCGCCTGTTCCACGTGCTCGATTTCCTTAAAGTTAAGATTCAAATCGTTGAGTTCTTTCTTGAAATCATCGGTGAGACTCATCTCTGGTGGTGAGACATAAAAGGCATTGATATCGAATTGCGACATAGCGTAAGAGATGCTGTGCATCGTACGCATGCGCATGTCACCAATTAACAAAAAATTCAATCCATCCAGCGTACCTTTTTCATTCAAAATGGTGTAAAGGTCAGTTAGCACTTGTGTCGGGTGTTCACCCCATCCATCTCCCGCATTGATCACCGGGATGCTCGCCCATTTAGCAGCTTCATGTGGGGCTCCTTGCTGAAAATGGCGCATAACCAGAACGTCACCGTAAAACTCCAACATACGCACGGTATCCTTTATCGATTCCTGATAAAAATCTCCAGCTCGGGTATTTTTGACATCTGAAAAGCCCAAGACATGTCCGCCCAAGCGATGCATGGCTGCCTCGTGAGCCAGACGTGTCCGCGTGCTGGGTTGATAAAATGCGGTCACCAGGGTCTTATCATTGAGTAAATCGGTATTACGGCGGTCCCTGGCAAACGGAAGCAGTTCGTCAGCTACATCAAAAACCCTGAAAAATTCCTCCCTGCCAAAATTCTTCAGTGACAGGATATCCCTTCCCATAAAACTGCGCATATTATTTTCTCCTTTATCTTATTTAGTTATTTTTGTGATTATTCGACTATACGCAAATCAATTGATAATTCTCTTCATCCAACACGCCGAATGACGTGGAAATTGAAATATCCAGGCAAAAAATAACTATAGGAATAATCCACAACCCGACCAGTGGTGCTGTAAAGATAGGCAATAAATCTTAGCAAGACATCCCCTCGTTGGATCCGCAGGGCCTTGGCCACCTCTGTTTTCGCCTGGTCAGCATTGATCTCGCAGCGTGACGAAACCAGTGCTGGATCCCCACGCTTTAGTAATACATCTAATAGTGATCCGGTAAAACCTCGTTTCAATTCTTCTGCTAAAAGCACATCATCCGGCAGTATATCAATTAGATAGGCTACCGGTCTGCCTTCTGCCTGTATTACCCGTGATACGCATAATACCGGGTCATCCAGATTGATTGATAACGCTTTGGCATATTCTTCATTCGCCGGTCGGTGAGCAATTTGCAGCTCACCCATGACGACCTCTAATCCAATTCGTTTTGACAAAGTCTCAATGCTCTCCAGCACCTCTAATCCAGTGTCGATCACCTGACTCGGATGGATCACAAATGTCCCTGAACCCTGATGTCGATAGATCAAACCCTGGGTCTCAAAAGTGCGCATTGCTTCTCGCAGCGTCGCTCGAGAGACGTTCAATTGCTTGGCGAGTTCCGGTTCGGACAATAATCGTTCACCGGGAGGAGTCTCTCCAATGATTTTTCCCAGTGCTTCATGCAGACGCTGGGAGGTTGAAATTCCATTCTTAATCATCGATATTCGCCTCATTGTTCCAATACAGGGATAAATTCAAACCGCGTGACATCAACCAGACCGAGGTCCGATAGACGTAGGTCGGGGATTACCACCAGAGCCGACAAGCTCAACTGCATGTTTGGATTATTAAGCTTGCATCCACAAGCACTAAACCCCGCCAGGACTGTTCCCGCTTTCCTGGCAACTATGTTGGCTCGTTCGTTTGACATTAACCCGGCAATTGGCAGCTCGACCTGTCCAATCACCTTCCCTACTCGAATGACAATTTGCCCACCGCCTAGCCTGGCCAGTTCATTTGCCGCCATAGCCATATCCAGTTCGCTTGTCCCCACAACGATCATGTGGTGACTGTCATGCGCTACCGTTGTGGCGATCGCGCACGGCACATTGAACCCGAAACCACTTACTAAACCAACCTGGATTCTGCCTGTCGCCTTATGACGTTCAACTACTGCGATCTTGGCGATATCTCGTTCCATGTCCACGTGGATCTCGCCTGCTCTGGCAGTCATTGGAATCCTTAAGTGCCTTGTGGGAGCCTGGTTTTCGATGATGCCGATCACGTTCGCGGTGAAATTCCCATCCACAGGCGCAAGTAATCGAAAATCATCGGCTCTCAATTGATGACCGATATGAACCGATTCCATCACCCAATCAGGATATTTGTATTCTGGCAGTTCAACAGTCAGTTTTCCCTGCTCTGCAATCACCTTGCCTCTGGCGACAACAACAGCTGCATGAAGCGTTGTTAAATCGTCAGCGATGACTACATCGCCATATCTTCCCGGTGCAATCATTCCAACGTCGTGCGCGACACCGAAGTGCTCAGCCGGGTTCAGGGTCACCATTTGGATCGCAGTCATCGGTGCCAGACCATGCAAAATGGCTTCCTTGACCGCTCGGTTCACATGACCTTCAACCACCAATGTTTCAGAATGGGAGTCGTCGGTGCATAGGATGAAATGTCTCGGGTCGATCCCGAGCTCAGTGACGGCTTTGATTTGGGCTGCCACGTCATGCCACGCTGAACCGAAACGCAGCATAGGCTTCATCCCCTGCCTCACCCTGGCGAGAGCATCTTCCAAACGTGTCCCTTCATGGTCATCCTCAGGTCCCCCGGCAGCATACCCATGGAATGGAAGTCCCAAGTCAGGTGAGGCATAATGACCTCCAAGTACTTTACCCGCTTTCCGTGCTTCCGCCATTTCAGCATGCATTTTTTCATCACTCAGGAATACTCCTGGGAAATTCATCACCTCTCCCAATCCGATCACCCCTTCCCAGGTCATCGCCTCAGCCACTTCTGCTGGTCCAAGGCTTTTCCCGGGTGTTTCCAATCCTGGGGCCGACGGCACACACGAGGGCATTTGTACCCACACATGGATTGGCTGGTTGGCAGCTTCCTCAACCATTAACCGCACCCCATCCAGGCCAAAGACATTCGCGATCTCGTGAGGGTCAACGAACATGCCTGTAGTTCCGAACGGGATGACCGCCCGGACAAATTCGGTTACGGTCAACATACCCGACTCGATATGCATATGCCCATCGAGCAGTCCTGGGACCAAGAACCTGTTCTTCGCATCTATGATTTTCGTTTGATCACCAATCGTATGGTCTGCGTTTTCCCCTACATAAGCAATTCGCTCATCTTTAATCGCAATATCAGTTCCCGGGATGATTTCACCTGATTGCACGCATACCCAACGTCCATTTTTGATCACCATGTCCGCGGGGCTTCTTCCCATCGCTACGTCAACCAATCCCCTGCTAATTATTGAATCAATCGCTCCCATTGACTAACCTCCTGGCAGCCTGGTTATGTTGTTCCACCAGTTTATGCACGTCTAAGGTCAGTAACTCACCTTCTTTTACAATTACCTTGCCATGAACCACAGTGTAATCCACTTTCACCGGTGAACAAAATACCACAGCAGAGATCGGGTCGTGTAACCCTCCCGCATATTCTAGCTTATCCAGCTTAATGGCACATAAATCCGCACACTTGCCAGCTTCCAAAGATCCCAGGTCTGGTCGACCGAGTACTGCTGCCCCGCTGCGGGTGGCAGCCTCCAATGCCTGGCGTGCCGTCATCAGTGGCGCGTCCTCACCTGTTGATTTTGAAGCTCCCATTAATCCTGCACGAACGCGTGAAGCCATTAGTGCCTGCCGCGTTTCCTCCAGCAGATTGGATCCGTCATTGCTGGCAGAACCATCCACGCCTAAACCCACTTTTACCCCTGCCTGCAGCATGTCCATTGTCGGAGCGATACCGGATGCCAGGCGCATATTCGAGGTTGGGCAGTGCGCCACTCCGCATCCCTTTTCCGCATACTGCCTGATCTCATCCTTGTTCACATGCACAGAATGTGCAAACCAAACATCATCATTCAGCCAGCTCAGCTCTTCCATCAGCGCTACTGGACGAAGTCCAAACTTCTCAATACAAAATGTCTCTTCATCCTGGGTCTCAGCCAGATGTGTATGCAATTGGACCCCATATTCACGGGCCAGCGAAGCGCTCTCGCGCATCAAATCTCCGGTCACACTGAACGGGCTGCAAGGCGCAAGTACAACTTGTACCATGGCACCCGGTTTCGGGTCATGATATTGCTCGATGATCCGTTGTGAATCCTTTAAGATGTATGTTTCTTCTTCTACTACACTGTCTGGAGGCAGCCCACCTTTGCTCTCACCCAGGCTCATTGACCCCCTAGAGGCATGCAGACGAACACCAATTTCCTTGGCTGCTTCGATTTCATCATCCAGGCGTGACCCATTCGGGAAAATATACAAGTGATCGGATGCTGTTGTACACCCCGATAACGCCAGCTCGGCTAATGCCGTTTGAGTGGAGATGTAAATGTCTCCGGGCGTCATCCTGCCCCAAATCGGATAAAGGGTTTTTAACCAATGAAACAGGTTTACATTTTGGGCATCTGGCACAACCCGAGTGAGTGTTTGATAAAAATGGTGGTGGGTATTGATCAACCCAGGCAGAATGATATAGCCGGTTAAATCCAAAATTTCATCGGCACTGCGAGGTAAATTGTCATTGACACCTACTTTTTCAATCATGCCATCTTTAACAAAAAGACCACCTCCGGGTATCTCCCGTCGGTGATCATCCATGGTCACTAATATCGCTGCATTACGGATTAATAGCGTGCCCAT
>JBGOYO010000196.1:0-6120 GCA_041479715.1 Anaerolineae bacterium | reverse complement strand
TTCCCCCCTTCCCAAAATTTTGGGAAGTGGAATGGTCCCATAAAAGTGGACATGATTAATGTCCTGAGGATCCCTCAAACTCTACTGGGCTGAGATAGCCCAAAGAGGAATGCATTCGTTGCCGATTGTACCAGACCTCAATATATTCAAAGATGGTTGATCGGGCTTCAGCTCGGGAGGTAAACTGTGAAACGGCACACTCTCCTTTCAAAGTAGCGAAAAAGCTTTCCATGGCTGCGTTATCGTAAACATTTCCCGTGCGGCTCATGCTGATAGCGCATTGGGCCTTGGTTAACAAGTTCAGGTACACTTCGCTGGTGTATTGGCTACCACGGTCGGAATGATGCAGCAACTGAACCGGTGGGCAGCGGTTGGTTACGGCCATCTGCCAGGCTCGTTCTACCAGGTCAGTGTCGAGCCGCTCACCCATCGCCCATCCCACCACCCTGCGTGCAAACAAATCCATGATCACAGCCAGGTATAACCAACCCTGTTCCGTATCGATGTAGGTAATATCACCCACCCATTTCTCATTGGGTTGTGTGGCTTGAAAGTTCTGGTTGAGCAGATTAGGAGCTGTCCGTGCCCCAGTACGCTGTCGGGTGGTGCGTGGGTGCCATTTAGTCATGCGGACAGGGATCAAATGGGCACTTTTCATCAGACGGGCGATCCGGTGACGTGAGAAATAGTAACCCCGCCGTATCCAATAGTGCCATATACGCAGGCTGCCGTAAGTACACCGGCTGTGGAAGAAGGCCTGGCGCACCTTGAGCAGAAGTTCCGCATTGGCTTGTGTGCGAGGGCTGACTGGTCGTTGCTTCCAGCCATAGTACCCACTCCGCTGCACCCCGAACACACGGCACATACACTTGACCGAAAACACCCTCTCGTGCTCCGCAATGAACTGGTACTTCATTCGCTTTTTCGTGAGAAGATATAAAGTGCTTTTTTTAGGATATCTCTTTCCTCCTCCATGTTGGCTAGCTCACGCTGCAAACGACGGATTTCAGATTTGGCAGCTTCCATATCGCTTGGACCGATTCCCGGTGATTGCCCTTCTTTGGTTATGATCTGATAGCGTGCTTTCCATTTCACCAGCAGCCCAGGTGTGATGCCTAACTCTCGTTCGATCTGTCCAGCGCTCTTGTCGCCTCGCTGCAAGAGCTCCAATGCTTCCAATTTGAACTCATGCGAGTATTTCCGGTAATTCCTGTCGTTCATTTCTGTTCTCCTGATCTATTTAGTCTACTCGATCAGGACATTTTTTGTGTCCACTTTTTCGCACAATTCCAAATAAAGTTCATTTGGGGGAGGAGTGGAAAGAAGGACATGTGAGAAGCAATCCGGAGGTTGCGTTTCGCACGAGAGACCATCGTGCTTAATCCGGTATAAGAAAGAACCGGATAACCGTAACCTACGACTAGGTGTCAAATCAATTGACAAATAATGAATAAGATATTATACTATGCGCAGTGACTATGCGAAAAACCTATACGCAATAGATTGTGAGGAGATTATGGCAGCCGAAGATAAAATTCCATCCCATATCACCGCCCGCACATCGCTCGTCCCAGCGATCAATGCCTGGCGGATTTATTTAACTGACAAGGGTAAAAGCCCCCACACGGTGAAAGCTTTCGTTTCCGATATGTACCTGATGGCGTCCTACCTGTCACCAGACCGTCCACTTGGTGCCATCACCACGAACGAGCTTAATAACTTTTTGGAGTGGATGCAGAAACAGCGCGGCGTGCCCTGCAGCCCCAAAACACTGGCCAGGCGCATCACCTCGATTAAATCATTTTTCAGGTGGCTGACGCAATATGGGGTAATTTTGGTTGACCCGGCTGAGAAAGTGCTGCAGCAATCGGTGATCAGCCCACTGCCACAGGTGCTCTCAGAGGAAGAAACCGAAGCGGTACTGGAGGCAGCCACCAAGCACCGCCTGGCACAGCAGCCCGATGCACGCTACTACACCCTGCTGGCGCTGATGCTGGAGACCGGAATCAAGAAAAGCGAATGCCTTGCGCTGAGCTCTAACCATATTGATCTGCAGGCACCGGGAGGTCCGATCTTATTCGTGCGTTATGCCAGCCCGCAACACCGCTACAAGGAACGCAAGATCGCCCTGTCTGAAGGATGGCTGGAAGCCTATGACGAGTATATATCCCAATATCAGCCGGGAGAGCGGCTGTTCCCCTGGTCACAGCGCCGTCTGGAATATTTGCTTGAGGACCTGGGTGAAGAAGCCGGGTTATCCAAACACCTGTCTTTCGAGATGTGCCGCTGGACGTGTGCCCTGCACGATTTGAAGACCGGGATGGAGTCAAACAAGGTACGCCAAAAGATGGGACTTTCCAAGATCCAATGGCGAGAAGTGAGATTAAAGCTGCAGAAACTAGGTGCTGAGATCCCTGCCTAGGGTAAGGTGGACCACGGAGCGACTGTCCACGCTGACCTGTGCCCGTTGGCTCAGACGGCAGCCCGGTACCCACAAGATTTGGTCGCCTGAACAGACCAGGGGCCAGGTTTTGCGGGCCCTTTTGGGCAACTTGAGGTTGATCATCAGGTCTGAGATCTTCATCGAATGCCCATCCATTCCTGCCGGTTGGATGCGGTCACCGGCTTTCCTGCACCGCACCGTCAGAGGCAGCTCGATCTCATTAGCATCCACCCAGGCCTGGTAGAGGTCCTGGTTTTGCGTGCTTTCCCGGATCGCCGTCTCGAGATCCGAGGCCTCCATGGCCTGAATCTGCCAACCATCATTCAATGAAAGCATTGAGGGGACATATACAGAATATTTTTCACCAGGGAGGATAGACGGATAATCGGTCAGTGGTAGGGCATCGCGGCTGGCTGTCAGCCAGAATAGCTCGCCTTCACGGAAGAGGCATAGGCCGGCTATAAGGTCTACCTGCCCAGCCGGCTTCCGTTCAACCAGGAACTTCAGCCCGCGCTCGACACACTCAAAGTCGACGTCCGGTAAACCTGGCAGGAAGTAAGCGATCGCCTTCCTGAGAAAGTAACGCTGGATGGAGGTAGGCAGTTCCAGGATGCCCGATCGATTGAAAGCCAGGTATTCAGGCGCCTGGCGGACGAGATTGACTTCCCAGGTCTCATCGACCATTTGCTGGAGCACCAAATAATCATCGCGCATGATCAGAGCAGCGCGCACCAGGTTCTGACGCACCCCCGGGTTATAGCTATAAAGTGAGGGAACCAGATCGTGCCGTAGACGGTTGCGGAAGTAGGTCGTATCCAGATTGCTCTGGTCGGTAACCGCAATGATCTTATTTTCAGCCAGGTAATACAGGATTTGCTCGCGCCAGACGGATAACAGGGGGCGGATGAGCGGGATATGGTCGCTCCACGGGTTGGGCAGGGTGCGGTATTCCATTCCACGGAGGCCACTCAAGCCAGAGCCGCGCAGCAGGTGCATGAGGATTGTCTCAACCTGGTCATCGGCAGTGTGAGCCACCAGGACGGCAGCCGCTCCCATAGATGCGGCTTGCTCGAACAGGTAATGGTATCGCAGCGTACGAGCGGCTTCTTCTATAGAAAGCGAATGAGCGCCGGCATACTTCCGAACATCAACAGAGGATGAAATAAACTCGATACCTGATTTAGTCGTAAAATGCTTTACGACTTCTGCCTCTTGATCCGCTTCGGGACGAAGCTGATGGTTAACGTGCGCGGCAATCACCCGGTAGCCGGAGGAATGCAAGAGATGCAGGAGACATAAACTGTCAGGTCCGCCGGAAACACCAACCAACAACCTATCCGTCTGCTGTAATTTACATTCTCGCAGGATATTTGCAATATTGTCAAGCATCGTAAAATAAATTATAGCGTATAATGAAATAGCGTGAATTTGACACGAGAATTAGTATGTTACCGGGTTATCAACACCGAACACTTCATTCCAGGGAGTAGGCCACATGCCAGAAAAAATCCTTATCGTCGATGATGATTTGGATACATTACGCCTGGTGGGATTAATGCTTCAACACCAGGGTTATCGCATCGTTGCTGCCAGCGGCGGGATACAGGCAATTACGCTGGCTCAGAGCGAAAAACCAGACCTGATCCTGCTCGATATCATGATGCCGGAAATGGATGGATATGAGGTGGCGCGCAAGCTGCGCACTGATCCCGCCACCAACAGCATGCCGATCATCATGTTCACCGCCAAAACCCAGGTGGATGACAAAGTGGCAGGGTTCGAAGCCGGTGCGGACGACTATCTCACCAAACCAACCCAGCCGCGAGAGCTTTTTGCGCACGTGAAAGCCGTGCTCACCCGGGGTAAGAAGACGAGTTTACCAGTGCCACCTCCACCCACATCACGAACCCGGGGTTATGTGACCGGCGTGATGAGTGTCAAAGGTGGGTTGGGCGTCTCAACCCTGGCGCTCAACCTTGGAATCAGCTTGCAAGACCGCAGTAAAAAGAACGTCATCATCGCCGAATTTCGGCACGGTTTCGGATCAATGGGCCTGGATTTAGGCTTTTTAAACCCGCAAGGTTTATCACGACTATTGCAATCACTGGCAGAGGATATCACCCAAGAATCCATCGACACTGAGCTATACCAGCATAAGTCAGGGGTCAGGTTGCTGTTATCCTCCTATGACCCGGTGGATGCAAAATACATCACCGCCGTGGATCATTTTGAAGCGATAATCAGGTACCTGGCATATATGGCAGCGAACATCGTGGTTGATCTGGGCGCCGGGATCACTCCCATCACCGACAGAGTATTAACCTACTGCGACGAAATCATCGTGGTGCTGGAACCCATCCCGAACACCATCACGCGTACACTAGCCTTGGTGAGCGAGCTAGCGGATAAAGGCTTCGGAGAAGGCAGGGTCAATACAGTTTTGTATAACCGCCAGCGTACCGAGATGCAATACACCCTGGCCCAGGTCCAAAACGAGTACCAGCACCCGATCAGCATCGTCTTTACGGCCGCACCCGAGCTGACATATCAGTGCTCCAAAGCGAATGTCCCGCTGGTCATACAACACCCAGATAATTTGACCTCGCAGCAGTTCGCCAAGCTAGCTGATAATATTGTCAAACGGGTGCGAGTGAAAGAATGACGCAAGGCAATCCTGGTAGCACAGAAACAACCCATCTCGCTGCAAATTTGCTAAAAAAATCGGACAACACCGTTGTCCTGACCGGTGCGGGTATCTCCACACCTTCAGGCATCCCCGATTTTCGCAGTCCGGGGGTTGGCTTGTGGACCCAGATTGAACCGATGGAAGTGGCTTCTCTATCGGCGTTCCGGCACAACCCGGAGCAGTTTTATCACTGGTTCCAACCACTAGCCGCCCAAATGCACTCTGCCCAACCCAATCCAGCTCATTTAGCCCTGGCAAAGCTCCAGGCGGGTGGATTTATCAACACCATTATCACGCAGAATATAGACGGACTCCACACCAGGGCAGGTGCGGTGAATGTGTTGGAAGTGCACGGTAGCCTGGAAACGTTAACCTGCACCAACTGCTACCGGCAGGTACCATCATCCACGTTCTTGGAGCAATATATTGATCACTGCCTGGTGCCTCTCTGCCCGTCGTGCGGCAACGTACTCAAGCCTGATATCATCCTTTATGAAGAACAGCTTCCGGTTAAAACCTGGAAAAAGGCGGAAGTAGCGTGCCGGGAGTGTGATCTGATGCTGGTAGCAGGTACATCACTGGAAGTGATGCCTTCTGCCAAGCTGCCCGTTCAGGCAATGGACCACGGAGCTCAGCTGATGATCATCAACAATGCAGAAACGTTCATGGATATACGAGCGACTATCGTCATCCATGCGGATGTGGCTGAAATATTACCTCTCATCATGCATGAGGTTTTGGAAACCTGAAAGCTATTCCCCCTAAGGCTGAATAAGAATTTTTAATACACCCGGTAAGCCAGCCTGCTCGAAGGCTGCCAAGCCGTGTTCGAGCGGATAGACTGCCTCAATCAGCGGCAGGGGGTCAACCTGACCATCTGACAACGACTTGAGCGCAGGCTCAAACGGACCGCAGCGAGAGCCGATGAGGGTGACCTCATCCACGACAACTGCGGAGAAATTCGCCTGCACATCACCCTTGTAAGTGCTTT
>JBGOYO010000195.1:0-6151 GCA_041479715.1 Anaerolineae bacterium | reverse complement strand
AGCGGTGGCTTTCATTTTCTCATCCATGATATTCTCCAGATAATCTGAATTTAACCCACAAAGAAGCTTATATTACCAATTTTATCAGGCGCTATAGAGCTTGGAAAGCAGAATTGTTGACCGATACATGTCCAGGCGGATGTTGTACTGGAACAACAAAGTACTCCACCCAGATCAAACCTAAGTCATGCGGATGATCAGCCTTGAAGGATGGAAACTCTTACTCGATTATAATAATGAATATGAATAAACAGACCGGCTTAATAGCGGGCACATCGTTACTCTTTGTTGCCTCTATCATCAGTTTCGTCGGTCGATTCGCAACCAGCATCATTATTGCGCGTACCCTCGGGCCGGAATTCAAGGGGATTTACAACCTGACCCTGCTCAGCAGCGGCCTGGTGATCATCATTTGTAATATAGGATTGAATGGGGCCATTTCTTATTTTATGGCTTCCAAAAAGTACTCCAGCAAGCAGCTGTTTTCACTGTCGATCACAGCCGGGCTCGGTTTAAGCATCGCAGGCGCCATTATCTTTTACCTGGCTTATCAGCACTTTTTTATAAATAACATTTTGAAAGGCTCGGACCCCCAATTGATCCTTTGGGTAATGCTCGGATTGCCCATAAGCCTGGTGGCGTCCTTCCTGTCAAGCCTCTTATTGGGGCAGCAGCGCATGATCGCTTATACCTTGGTACTCTTAATCAATGTTATGACCAACCTTGCTTTCCAGATCGTTTCAAGTTTACTGTATGCCGGTGTGTCCGGCGCGATTATTGCCTGGTTGGCCTCAAATTTCCTGGGGCTGCTCCTGGCACTATGGTATTTACGGGAAGAATTCAACCTGAGAATCAGGCATTTAGTCCCAGTAATTCGTCCGGCTCTAAGTTATGGAGCCAGGAGCTATGCCGGTAACCTGCTCACCTTCTTCAATTTACGCCTGGATAGTTTCTTGGTCAATGACTTCAAAGGTGCGGCTGAGGTAGGGCAATATACCAGCAGCGTCACCTTTGCTGAATTTTTGTGGTATATCCCCAATGCAGTCAGCAGTGCCTTGTTTCCAAAGGTTTCGAGTGTGGATAAAGATACCGCTAACCGCATCACCCCACAGGCCTGCCGGCAGACCTTGCTGATCGTAATCCTGGCAACCATTGCCTTCAGTGGGGTGGGTGGTATTTTAATTGTTTTCCTGTATGGTGAAGCATATCGCCCAGCGGTCCTGCCGTTCCTGCTGCTCCTGCCTGGGATGCTTGGTGTGACCGTGGCTAAAGTAATCTCAGCAGATTTGGCGGGGCGGGGAAAGCCGCAGTTCGGGGCTTACACTGCTGGAATATCCCTAATTTTCACCTTGATCCTGGACTTTGTGCTGATCCCGCGGTACAGTATCAGTGGTGCGGCGATCGCCTCTTCCATTGCTTATACTGTCAGTGGAGCATTATCCGTCGTCTGGTTTTCGCGCGAAACCGGCACACTCCCCGGCTCCCTGCTCATTCCCAGGTCTGAAGATTTCAAATATCTGCTGGAGCGGGGTATATCTGCTATCAGACAATCGATGAAGCACTTGGCAAACCGGAAAGGGGACGAGTAGTGCACATTTTCTTCATCACGCAGTGGTTCCCCACAGTCAAACAGCCTTATTACGGCATATTTATACTGGAACAGGCGCGTGCAGTGGCTCAAGTGAATCATGTTAGCTTGATGCATATCCTTGGAGTAGACCCCACGGTTGATCAGCCCATTCAGATCACGACTCGTTCTGACAATCCAGGTATCGATGTGTATACGTTATCTTACCAGCGACCAACGATCCCGTTTACTGCCTGGATTCGGCAGGTTAAAGGAGCACGAAAAGTATTCGGGATGGCTTCGAAAAATCATGGCTCTCCGGATATCATTCATGCTAACGTCAGCAATACCGCAGATATTTCCGTTATACTCGGGCGCCTGGCTGCAATCCCCGTAGTGCTCAGCGAACATAGCACGGCTTATGCTCGTAAACTTTATACTCCCTCACAAATACGCAGGATACGCTTTTTTATGAACAGGGTCGATCTGATAATGCCTGTATGTAATGCACTCGGTCAGTATATTCGGGGTTATGGTATCACCCGACCTATGTTAACTGTCCCTAATGTGGTCGATTCCGACATTTTTTCTCCAGCCTTGTCTGGTGAGCAAGTTAGCACTCCATTTCGGGAAATTACATTGATAGCCCGCTTGAATAAAGAAAAAGCCGTACACCTGGCGATTCAGGCCACAGCCAAGCTGCAGCAACAAGGTATCTATTATCATCTTCAAATCGCTGGTGATGGACCTGAAGAAGCCTACCTTAGATCACTGGTTGATACATTGGGTTTATCTAAATGGATTCATTTCCATGGTTATCTTCCGAAAATTGAGCTGGCGAAAATCCTCAAGCGCTCTAGTTTATTCCTACTCACAAGTTTATGGGAAAACCAGCCTGTAGTAATCCTTGAGGCACTAACCTGCGGGCTCCCGGTTCTGGCACCCGCGATTAGTGGGATCCCGGAGGTGGTCACAACTGAATGTGGGTTGCTTTTTAAACCTGGTGATGTTGAAGACCTGGTAAGCAAACTTCGGTATTTAATCACGAATTTAACCAATTATGATGCCCAGGTCATTCACCAGTATGCCACAGATCATTTCAGCCCAGTTGTAGTCGGTAACCAGTTGGACAGCATATATCGACAGATTATCGAAGGTCATCATGGATATAATCATGTGCCAGGAAATTGACCGGCTTATACCTGCGTCAGGCAATCTCAGATGGCAGACCTTTATCTCCCGTTATAAGGCTGTTCAACCCAAGCCATATGCAGGGCAGCAACCCAGTAAGATTGAAAAGTGCTTAAATGTGTGCACGCGAATGAATACTGGGTCTTATCAGGTGGGGTAATCGATGCGCCGGGCGCTCATGATTTCATATATATTTCCTCCCATGGGTGGGGTGGGAGTGCAGCGGTCGCTTAAGTTTGCCAAGTATTTACCAGAATTTGGTTGGGCTCCAACCGTACTGACCTGCCAACCTCCCCGAGGCGGCTTGCGTGATGAAGAACTGCTCAAAGAGATCCCCGCAGACACATCCATCACACGCACAGCTGCCCTAATACCATCTCCACGGCTACCATGGCGCGTGCGCGAGTTTATCACCCGGTGGCTTCTGACGGTGGATGAGCAGGTGGGTTGGCTGCCATTTGCTAACCGTGCCGGCATACGGATCATGCAGGAAAAACCAGTGGAGGTCATCTATTCAACTTCCGCTCCCTACACAGCTCATTTGATCGCGCGCCATCTCCATCAGAAGACAAGTATCCCATGGGTAGCCGATTTTCGAGATCCCTGGATTGGGAATGCGAATCTCCATTTTCCATCCCCCCTGCATCGTAAAACTGTCGAAAGGCTGGAACGCCAGGTGGTTCAAGAAGCGGATCATGTGCTGGTCATCAGCCCACCGATGATCCAATCTTTTTGCGAGCGGATTCCTGGAGTTGATCGTTCTAAGTTCACCTGGCTTCCCAACGGCTTCGATTCAGATGATTTTTCAAACGTACAACCGGTGAATCGGGAGAAGGGCAGCTTTTTACTGGTTTATACCGGTTCATTCTATACGCAGGGCAGGACATCCAGGGCAATTTTGGAAGCTGTTCAAGAGGTGACCTCGGAGGGGGGAATCCCCCGAGAACACCTGCGTTTGTGTCTGGTGGGAAATATCGGTAAAGCCACGCAAAAATGGATTTCTGAGCTCAATCTGGCTGATATAGTTGAGACACCTGGCTATATAATGCATGACCAAAGCATTGCCTATTTGCTAGCAGCGGACGTGCTCCTGCTTGTTATAGGCAATTCTCCCGACAGTGCGGCTGTATTTACGGGGAAGGTCTTTGAATACCTGGCTGCCAGCAAGCCAATTCTATGCCTGGCAAATGAAGGCGTCGCAGCTGACCTGATTCGCAAAGCCGGCGCGGGGATAATTGTGCCTCCCGAAGACGTTCACCAAATTTCTCGAAACATAGCAGCAATGTACAAAACATGGCAAAATGGAACGCTTGGCATTGTGCCAGACAAGCATTTGATCCAGTCTTTTGAGCGCCGGCAACAGACTGGCAGGTTGGCTGGTATTTTCAACCAGTTGACCGGGAAGGCGGTATGACCGATGAAAACCTCCCCTTTATGATGTGGCTCAAATTCACTGTGCTGTTTACAAAAGCGTGCCCCAGGTGAATGATCATCAGTTCGTATACCTTAGCTATAAACTATGAGACTATGCTTCATCTCTGACCCTAATAGTGTTCACACCCGGCGCTGGGTGAATTGGTTTGCCCTCCGTGGCCATGCTATCCGCGTGGTGGCCGATGTTCCCCTCAAGGAACCTTGGGAGGGGGTTGAAGTGGAGGATCTGTCAAAGTCCATTTTCGCGCCCGTCATTCGCTTCCCAATCTGGGCTGTGATGATGAGGCGAATTCTACATCGCTGGCAGCCGGATGTACTGCATGCCCATCGCGTCAATTCCGCTGGATGGTTGGGTGCCGTGAGTGGCTTTCATCCGTTGGTGGTCACTGCATGGGGCAGCGATTTGAATGATTTGGATCTTCAGCCAAGCATTTCTCGTTTACTGGCTTCCTTTGTTATGCATAAGGCTGATATGATCACGGCCCCCTCGAATAACCTGCTGCGTCAAGCCCAACAATTGGGTGCAGCAGCCGAGCGATGTTACAACATCCAATGGGGAATTGATTTGAAATACTTCTTTCCAGGGAAGTCGTCTGAAATGCTGCAGAAGCTCGGAATCGCCGGTAGTCCTGTCATCTTGAGCCCTCGAGCCATCGACACGATCTACAACATCCATATCCTGATTGCCGCGATGCCTGAAGTCCTGGCGAAATACCCCAGGTCAGTCCTGGTGCTGCGTGATTACAATACCAACGCAGCTTATAAAGCGAAGCTCTTGCAACAAATTGCAGACTTGGGGATAGAAGGCTCAATCCGATGGCTCGGACGGATCACTCCCTGGGAGGCTAATGCAGAAGTCTATCGCATGGCAGATATTGCGGTTTCGATCCCATTTAGTGAGGGGATGGCTGTATCGGTATGGGAGGCTATGGCGTGCGGTTTGCCGGTGATTGCCAGCGATTTGCCTGGCCTTCGTGAGTGGATCACACCTGGTGAGAATGGGCTTTTAGTTCCTGTAGGTGATATTGACGCTTTAGCCCAAGCGATCATCACCCTGGTTGGAGATGGAGATATGCAAAACCGTTTCAGCCAGCGAGGAGCACAGCTGGCGCATGAAAACGCCGATCATCAGTTAGAGATGGCGAAGATGGAGCAACTCTACCTTGGCTTGCTCCAACACAGTCATGATAATTCTGGGGAATCTTCAAGGTAATCCGTATGTGTGGCATCTTCGGTGTGTGGGTTAAAAATCATTCTCCCCTTCCTTTGCCAGTCCTTCTCCGGGCTACTCAGACGCTACAACACCGGGGCCCTGATGATGAAGGCTACCTGCTCATCGATACGAAAGGCAGGACGGCTCAACCATACCGTGGCTCTCAGACCATCCCTGAACTAATTAACTTCCCGCACATCGAGACGGCTCCTTCTACCGTCGACCTGGCATTTTGCTTCCGCCGGTTGTCCATTCTGGATTTATCACCCACCGGGCACCAGCCAATGAGCACTGAGGATGGTCAGCTATGGATTGTATTTAATGGAGAAATTTATAATTATCTCGAGCTGCGCCACGAGCTGGCTTCACTTGGATATACCTTCCACACCCACACCGACACTGAAGTGATCCTATATGCATACCGCGCCTGGGGGCCGGGTTGTTTGTCACGCTTTAATGGGATGTGGTCATTTGCTCTGTGGGATAACCGTAAACAGGAGCTCTTTTGCGCCCGCGATCGCTTTGGCATCAAGCCGTTCTATTACTTTTGGGATGATCATATTTTCGCCTTTGCTTCAGAGATAAAGGCATTACTGCAGCTCGATAATATTCAACGCCTCACCAACGATGCCATCATTTATGATTACCTGAGTGCGAACCTGATTGATCATACGGAAGAGACATTCTTTAAAGGGATTTGTCAGCTTACTCCCGCTCAATATCTCGTTGTCTCAGGAGACAGGCTT
>JBGOYO010000194.1:0-6163 GCA_041479715.1 Anaerolineae bacterium | reverse complement strand
CCGAAGCGTGGGAGCAAGCCCTGGAGGCTCTGATTAATGACCCCACCCTGCGTTTGAATATCGCCCGGGACGCATCCCGGTATTTGTACACCCAGCGTACCCTGGCGCAGCGTGGATCGGATTGGGTTGATCTGCTTAAATCTTTGTGTTGACCTCCAAGCCACCGATTGTGACCAGAATAGTATCAAAAATTCTGCTCAAATTATCTCCGCCGCTGATCACTCAATCGACCGTGATCATGCTTAGCACCCAGCTTCAAGCACCACGATATTAATACCTCATCTATTTGATTTCTATGTTATTCTCTATCCCAATATTCCTATTGAGCATCAAAAAATCTGTGCCCAGTCAATCCAAAGTTTTAGCGGCACAGCCTGGTGATAAATAGATATCCTGGGTTTTTATAAGAACTTATACAGAATGCATCTTCAAGGATAATTCCTCATGCCAAATGATGCTCCTTCTTTGCTCGTTCTAAGTGGGGTCCAGGGTGACCCGCGACGCTACCGCACATTTCATTTGTATGAACAGGCACGCCTGGCTGGACTGAAGTGTGAACTCTCGCATGTTACCGATCCAGGTCTTAGAAATAAAGTCGAACGGTCAGCGGTGGTCATACTACACCGCGCTCCATATGATTCCCAGATAGCCCGTATTGAAAAGGTCATCCACGGCAAGGGCGGATTATTCATCCTTGATCTCGATGACCTGGTTATTGAGCCTGAGGCAATCAAATATATACACAGCCCCGACTTCGCTGACCCGGTACGCCGCTCGGTGTACCAGGAAGATATCCGTCGCTACCGTAAAACACTGGATGTGTGTGATGCTGCCATCACCTCGAGTGACTTCCTGGCTAACTCTATCCGCATGATGGGGAAACCCGCATACGTGCATCGCAATGCATTCAGCCTGGAGATGCAAGCCCTTGCTGAGCGCGCTTATCACACGCGGATATTCGACCCTGCCAGGATTGTGATCGGTTATGCCAGCGGCACCCCCACCCACGATCGAGATTTCAACCTTATCACCCCGGCACTACAGATATGCTTGAGCCGCCATCCCAATGTTGAGCTGTGGCTCGTGGGCCACCTCGACCCAGGGGGAGACTGGGGTAACCTGAAGAGTCGAATTAAAATGTACAGCTTCTTGCCCTGGCGGAACCTACCGGAGCTACAAGTGAGGTTTGATATCAACCTGGCCCCACTTGAGATTAATAATCCATTTGGGCAATCTAAAAGTGAGAACAAATACATGGAAGCAGCTCTGCTGCGAGTGCCTACCGTAGCCAGTCCGAGCGATTCATATTCCTATGCCATTCGGCAAGGAGAGAATGGCTTTCTGGCGAATGATACGCTGGACTGGGAGGAGTATCTTGAGGCGCTTATTGAACCGGTGGAGAATCGGATTACCATGGGGGAAAAAGCGTACCAGGACGTCTTGCAGCGCTATCATCCAAAGGTGCGTGCCGAACAGCTCATCAATACGCTGAACCTGATTGCAGGGCATAAATTTGAGTTCCACTCTAAACGCCAAAAGACAAAATTAACAGCTGAAAAACAACCCTCTACTTATTGGAGCAGTGCCAAACAGGAACGCTTTCCCACCCTGTTCCAAAGGGGCATTTACACCCTGCAGCATAGAAGCCTGGGAACTTTATTAAAACAAATTTGGATCTTCATCCGCCGGTCTGTTTCACCCATTTTCCCCTACCCCGATTCACTCGAAAGGATGGAAAACGATGCTCTTCCACGGTAAAAAAGTTTGCTTTATTGGCGCCCACCCCGATGATATCGAGCTGGGCTGTGGCGCCTTTATCTCCAATATCAACAGCAAGGCGGACATCTTGTGCGTCACCCTTTCCGATAACCAAAAAAACCCTGCCCTCACCCACCTGGTGGAAGAACATCAACGCAGTATGGCCGTCCTGGGCGTCAAGCCAGACCACATCAAGCTGGAAGCGTTCGTCACCCGGCGCTTCCCTGAGCTACGCCAGGAAATCCTCGAATACCTGTATCAGCTCAACCACACTTATCAGCCCGATATTGTCATCACCCATTCGCGCGCCGACATCCACCAGGACCACCAGCAGACCACAGAGGAAGTGCTGCGTGCGTTCCGTGGCACAACCGTCCTGGGTTTTGACGCCATGCGCAGCAGTTATGGCTTCTTCCCCCATTTCCTGGTGGAAGTGACCGCCCAGGATGTCGATCGAAAAATAAACGCCCTGGCAAATTACTCCACTTATAACGATAAATATTATTTCAGTGCGGATGTGCTACGCGCCACGCTGATCCGTCATGGCGCCTTGGCAGAACGCCCCTATGCTGAAGGCTTCGACATTCTGCGGATTGTTGGCAATTTTGATACGGTTTGATCCCGCTCGCCTCCGTACGTGAATTAATCCACGAACTTACCGTCAATTTTATAAAATTGAGTTATAATTCAGTCATTGAATTTCAATCACTGAATTTTGATTGATCGACTATCTTAACTGACCACACACACCCTGAACACCCCATGGCAGAAAACCCTGAAGCGACCCGTGAAATGATCCTTCTCGAAAAGATCGAGAACGATCCAAATGTCACCCAGGCCTCATTGGCGACCCAGCTCGGGGTGGCAGTCGGTACGGTGAACTGGCATATCAAGCGCATGATCGCCAAGGGATATGTCAAGGTGAAGCGCGCTGAGCGGCGTAAGCTGCGCTACATCATCACCCCCGAGGGGATCTCCTTCCGTGCTCATCTGACCATCGATTATATAGAGCAATCCTTCTTGCTCTACCGCAATATCCGCAAACGTGTGCGCGAGCTCCTGACCGAGGTCAAGCATAACGGCTATGATCGCGTCCGCATCGAGACAGAATCCAGCCTGGAGGACCCAAACAACTCCCCCCAGACCAATGATATCGTGGACATTTGCCGCCTGACCTGCCTCGAGCAGGGCGTTAAAGTAAGCCAGGAGCCTTCAGACCCTACCCTGCTCGTCCACGGGGTAAAGGTTACCCTGCGCATGGAGGTGCCGGTATGAACCAGGGAGAAACCTATCTGCAGCCGTCGCAGCTAAAACATGTGGTCATCACCGGGGGAGCGGGTTATATTGGCTCCATGCTGACAGGAGAGCTGCTTCGTCTTGGGATGAAAGTCACCATCATCGATGACCTCATCTTCGGGGGTGAATCGCTGATGGCCTACCTGGCGCATCCCAATTTTCACTTCGCCAAGGCTAATGTGATCGAGCCACGCGTCCTACGCACCAGCCTGCGGACAGACTGGGAAAAGCCTTCCGCATTAATCCACCTGGCTGCGATCGTCGGTTTCCCCGCTTGCCAGTCAGTTGGCAGGCAGGTTGCCTGGCGTTATAACGTCGAAGGCACCGAGCGTGTCTTCGAGCAGGCCGTCCAATTGGGCGTGGAACGGATGGTGTATGCTTCATCCTACAGTAATTATGGCCTCTCGCCAGACGGTCTGCCCGTCACCGAATCCAGCCCGCTCACCCCCCAGTCGCTCTATGCAGAGACGAAAATCGCCGCGGAACGCTTTTTGCTGGCGCAGAATAACACCTCCTGCGCCCCGCTAATTTACCGCCTGGCAACCTTGTACGGCCTTTCGCCACGCCCACGCTTTGACTTAATCATCAACCAGTTTGTCCTCGATGCTTACACCAAACGCCAGCTGCTCATTTACCAGCGTGGATATTCGCGCTCTTTCGTCCACATCAACGATGCTGTGCGTGGACTGGTCATAGGTTTGCAGGCACCCGATGAGAAGGTCCGCTGCCAGATATATAACCTGGGCTCGGAAAACGGCAATTATACCAAGGATCAAATCGTCGAGCTGGTGCTCAAGCGTATGCCTGAAACTGTGGTCAACTACAAGGACATGACTTTCGGCGGGGACATGCGCGATATCACCGTTTCCTACGAGAAAATTCAGCGCGAGCTGGGATTCCAGACTCGCCTTACCCCAGATGACGGCATCCGTGAAGTACTGCATGCCATCCGCACTGGTCTGATCAGCAACCCCAATGACCAACGTTATCGCAATGCCCAGTTTATCGTCCAGTAGTCTCCCCACACAGCAGAAGAAACCCAAGATTAGGAGTCATAATGGCGCATCAATCTGATCCAAAGTTCTGGCAGAATAGACGCATTTGTGTCACAGGTGGAGCGGGCTTTTTGGGTTCTTTCTTGCTCCAAGGATTGGCTCAGCGTGGAGCCAGGGATATCTTTGTTCCCCGGATTGAAGAATATGACCTGGTTAATCCACTGGCTATCCAGCGCATGCTCGATGCCAGTCAGCCGGATATCCTCATCCACCTGGCTGCCCTGGCGGGTGGGATTGGCGCCAACCAGGCTCGACCGGCTGACTTCTTCTACATCAACCTGATGATGGGTGTGCAGCTGATGCATGAAGCCTGGAAACGCGGCGTGTCCAAGTTTGTTGCCATCGGCACGGTTTGTGCCTATCCGAAGATCACCCCCGTCCCGTTCAAGGAAGAAAACCTTTGGAATGGTTACCCCGAAGAAACCAATGCCCCGTATGGATTGGCAAAGAAAATGCTGCTTGTCCAGGCCCAGGCATATCGCCAACAATACGGCTTCAACGCCATTTACCTGCTGCCGGTCAACCTTTATGGACCCAAGGATAATTTCAACCTCGAGACTTCCCACGTCATTCCGGCCCTGGTGCGAAAATGCATCGAAGCCCAGGAACGCGGAGAAAAGGAAGTGGTGCTGTGGGGCGATGGCTCACCCACGCGCGAATTCATATACGCTGGCGATGCGGCCGAAGGAATTTTATCTGCGACAGAGTTCTATGATGGCAGCGAGCCAGTTAATATAGGCTCAGGGCAGGAGATCAGCATCAAACACCTGGCGGAGCTGATTGCACGCCTGACAGGCTACGAGGGCAGGCTGGTTTGGGATACCACCAAGCCGAACGGCCAGCCCCGCCGCGGCCTGGATACCAGCCGGGCGGCTGAATATTTCGGTTGGCGCGCCAGTGTACCTTTTGAGGAAGGCTTGCGCCGGACTATCACCTGGTATCGAGAAAACCGGAAGAGTTGATCATCCATCCATGGCTGCCAACCCGCTGTCTAAATCCCACTCAGAAGTAACTTACCTGCGCCCTACACGCGGGTTGGCTGCGCTGAACCTGCGCGACCTGTGGGTCTACCGCGAGCTGGTACTTTTCTTCACCTGGCGCGACGTCCTGGTGCGTTACAAGCAAACCGTGCTGGGTGCCGCCTGGGCAGTGATCCAACCGGTAATTCAGATGATCGTGTTCACCGTGATCTTTTCCAACGCCGCCGGCTTTTCTTCGGAAGGCGTCCCGTATCCCATCTTCAACTTCACTGCCTTGCTTCCCTGGGGTTTATTCTCCAAGGCCATGAACGACGCCGGTCGTTCCTTGGTCACCAACCGCAATATGATCACGAAAATCTATTTCCCCCGCCTCACCATCCCTGTGGCTTCCGTCCTGGCAGGCATGGTGGATTTTGCGATCGGTTTTGCTGTCTACATCGTGCTCATCCTGTATTACAATTTTGCCCCCAGCTCCACTTACACCTACAAAGCCACGCCTGCATTGCTCACCCTACCCCTGTTTATTATCCTGGCACTGGTCGCTACCCTGGGGGTCAGCCTGTGGTTATCGGCCATGAATGTGGTCTACCGTGATGTGGGGCACATCCTCCCATTTTTGACTCAGATTTGGTTCTTCATCACCCCCATCGTTTATTCAGCTTCGGCGGTCTCATCCAAATGGCAAATTTTATATGCCCTCAACCCCCTCACCAGCGTGGTGGAGGGTTTTCGCTGGAGCCTGTTGGGTATCCACAGCTTGCCCTGGCAGGTGTTGGCGGTCTCAGCCGGGGTTGCTGTCATTCTCCTCATCACTGGCTTGTTTTATTTCCGCAACATGGAACGGACATTCGCCGATGAGATTTAGAGCATATTTTTTCGTTTGCTGGCTGGCATAATATGAATGAATGATATTGCCATCCGCGTCGAAAACCTGGGCAAGCGCTACCGCATCGGCACCGCCCCCGAGCGCTATAAAACCCTTCGTGATACCATCGCAGCAGGCGTTAGTGCTCCTATCCAGCGACTCCGGCGCGGCAGAGCAGTCACATCTACCTCTACCGAAGCAGGCTCGAT
>JBGOYO010000193.1:0-6212 GCA_041479715.1 Anaerolineae bacterium | reverse complement strand
GAGCGGGAGACAATTTTGGAAGCAGTTGCAGAAGCCATCCATATTGGGAGGGAAGCGGGTGTGCCGGTGCAGATCTCGCATAATGCTCCCAAGTTTGGTGCTCCATGTGACGCCAGGGCTAATTTACTCCTGGTGGAAGAGGCGCGGGCGATTGGCCAGGATGTGACGGTGGATAATGATGTGCACACCGACCTGGGGCCAACGCTTACTGGCGGTCTGCCACAAGAAATCCAGGACTTACCCGCACAGATGATCACCGGATTGCTCAATGATCCGGTGAGGCGGAAAGCGATCCGGAATGAGATTATCGCAGATCAAAAGCCTGCATTTGGTCCGGTAGGACTGCTTAAGCACGGAGAATGGAAGCGCATCACAATGCTGCATGCACCAAGCAGCCCGGAAGTGATCGGGAAAACGATACAGGACATTGCATATGAACGCGGACAAGAGCCGTTTGATACTTACTTTAACCTGATCATCGAAAACGGCCATGCCGCGGAGGCGATTTTCGATTATATCGACGAGGCGAATATTAGGATCTTACTACAGCACCCGGCGGTGATGATTTCGTCTGATGGGCAGGTTGAGGCACCATATGGGTTCTTGAATGACCCACCACCTTATGCACCGTGCAGTTATGGCGAGTTCCCGGGGGTGCTGGAAAGGTACGTCCGTGACGAACCAGTTTTGACGCTCCAGGAGGCGATCCGCAAGATGACTTCCTTCCCGGCGCAGAGGTTGGCGCTGATGGATCGTGGCGTGCTCCGTCAGGGTGCCTGGGCGGATGTGGTGGTGTTTGACCTGGAGCGCATGCATGACCGGGCGACCAACCTCTACCCCCACTCATATCCGTTTGAAAACTTCCCGCACCAGTACCCGCTGGGGATCGATTACGTTTTCGTGAATGGCGTAATGGTGGTAGATGGGGATGATCATACAGGGGCGCTTGCGGGGAGGGTGTTGAGGCATGGGTAAAAGTTGGTAGGTGTAATCAACTAGCATTTACCTAGATCGAGAATGCAATTTGATGCATGATGCAGAGTTGATTCAGCCTTTCTCTATACACATTCTATAACGAGGACATATTAATACCCTTAATATATGACAAAAATGCATTATAGATATATCATCTAAGAAATTACGATCTGCCTAGATCATCAAAGTTTAAATATAATCTGAAAACACTTTTTATACGTCAAGTCTTCTTTCTATACGCTCAGCCCCACTCAGCCATGGTCCTGAAATTATGCCAGGTCGCCTCGGCAGTGGTAGTTTGCTGATTTATATCAAGCAGATTAGATGTAAGGGAGGGTACAGTGAGGAACAGATTGCTTGTGATTATTCTGACGGTAATAACACTGTCCATTGGGACGATGGTCGGTGATGGACAGGTAGTAAATATTGGTGCACAGGCTATCCAACAATATACAGCCGTTGGACAATGGTATGTTTCCACGCATGGGAATGATACGAATGATTGTGCCAGTCCAGCCAAGCCTTGTGCCACGATCAACGGTGCTATTGATAAAGCCAGTGCGGGTGATACAGTAAACGTCGCAATCGGGACGTACACCAGAGACACGGGACCCTGGGTGGTATACATCGACAAAGGGGTCACCCTCTCGGGTGGTTGGGATGAAGGTTTCAACGATCAAAGCGGGTTATCTATTATAGATGGAGAAAAAAGGCATATCTGCCTCGAGATCTATTCCGGTCTATTTGTGACCATTTCCAGGTTTGGTCTCAAGCATGGTGTAGGAAGTCAATCTGGGGGAATCTATAATAGCGGGTTTTTAACTGTTCAGGATAGCATCGTTGAAGATAATTTCCAGGGGATAAATAATTTCATCAACAGTGTCTTAACCTTGGAAAGGACTGTCGTTAGAAATAATTCTGGTACTGATCGAGGTGCAGGAATTTACAATTTTGGGAAATTAATCGTGGTGCGTTCAGCGGTTATCAGGAATGTTGCCTTCCAGGGAGGTGGGATCTATAACAGTGATGGGCAGATTAAAATAATTAACAGCACGATTGGCCATAATGCTGCTACCTCAGGTGGAGGAATTGTTCTACTCCGAGGGGATGTACAGATATACAACAGCACAATCATTAACAATACTGCCTTTTCAGATGTTGGCGGTGTGAACGTATACGATGGCGCCTCATTAAAACTTTCAAACTCGATCATTGCAGATAACCGTGAATTGGGGCAAGCGCTAGCCCCTGATTGCTTGGGGATTATCGGCAGTGGTGGCTATAACCTGATCGGAAATACCAACGGATGTACATTCAATGCAGCAACCGGTGATCTGCTCAATATAAAGCCACAAGCGATCCCGATCGAAACCTATTACGGACTGCTACCAATCAGCCCAGCCATAGATGCTGGTGACCCGTCAGGCTGCAAGGAAGAATACGGTGGTCCGGTCGTGGAGGACCAGCGGGGATCGCCTCGACCTATGGATGGCAACCAGGATGGAATTTCTGTCTGCGACATCGGGGCGTATGAGCTCGATCCTTCTCATCCCATCATACAGAACTTTATTCCCATTGCAAGTAAACAATGCCCAATCCTTTACTTTGATGATTTCAGTGACCCAAACAGTGGATGGCCGGTCGTTAATATAGGTGATATCAGATTAGATTACACCTTTTTCGAAAAATATCATATCGGGCTTAACCAATCCTATATCTATGCTGTCGCCCGCCCAGGTTTCCAGTCCTCCGATTTCCGCGCCAGCGTCGAGTTGTATACAGATTCTCCAAGCCAAGATTCGTATGGGATCGCATTTGGGATTTCTCAGGATTGGTCAGGCTGGTACACTTTTGAAATTTACCCGGATGGTTGGTTTGGAATATATCGGTATGATCAATCGGGTGGCGCAGTCCTGGCGGAGGCCTATTCACCGTTTATCCATGTTGGAAATACGCCTAATCAGCTCACCGTCGAACGCAGTGGTGCTTTTATAAAGGCTTTCGCAAATGGTGACCTGCTTGCGACAGTGTCTGATTCAAAGTTTATAGGATTGCTGTATCTCGGTCTGATAAATATCACCTACGATACATCCGGTAGCAATACATATTATGATGACTTCAAAGTAGAACCAACCACCTGTATTAATCTCCCCCTGGATATTTCAACCGGATCGCAATCCTTGTGGCTTGAACATCACCTGCTTGATGGCACAGAAATCAGCTTCAATAAACACCAGCCGTGAATGATAAATCTGGAAGAACTATGATTGAGATTGTATGGACCGACCGATTATTTATTTTCTTGTGCCTCCCTATCCGAGATTATTTCTAGAAAATATCTTGGAGGAGGGTACGTGCGCCTCGAGCACTCATAAGTGACACAAATATCCGATTAGGCAACCAACTGGAGTAGAGTGCAAACAAAGATCACATAGAGGATTAGCTAATAGCGTTTTTCAATATACAAATAGGCTCCCAGAGATTGGATGAAGATGCTGATGATCGAGGCATAGGCGATGATCTTCTGACCGACCGCTTGGATGACAAGACCTTGCTTTGAGGTGAAGTCGGGTCCGTTGGTGATCAGTAGGTAATATCCAATGAGAAGCAAGCAGAAAACAGCGAAAACCCAGGCATAAAGCTTCGGGTATTGCTTATCCACGAACATCACCGGAACATAACACAGCACTGCCAGCGGGAATAGGCGGAATGCCCACATGACGAACTGCACATGGGCAGGGCGAGCGATATCGGCGGGAGCGAAGGCGATACCGATAAAACTGATCCCTGCCAGCACACCTAAGATTGAGCCAATCAGGCTGAGAACCTTCTCAAAGCGTGTAGCCTGGAAAAAGCGGGGGAATAGGATGAAGAAGACCACCAGGCAGGCTCCCGCTGCTGCTAGAGAGATAAAGAACAGGACCGCCGAGATCCAATTCGGATTACCTGACACGGAAGTGATCATTCCCAGGTTGCTCAGGAAGTTCCGGGTGAAGGAATAACCCTTGTCAGCATGGTTTTCCACCGAGCCGCCGGTGTAGGTCAGCATGGCAATCGAGGTGAGCAGGATGAAAACCCCGCAGCCCAGTGCGATGACAAGGTAGGCCCGACGGATTTTTTGAGGCGAGGCGAGGCTTGACTGCATATAGGCGACTATACACGCGAGAATGAGGGGTGTCAAGTAGGGTAATACACACAGATCTGTTATCCATCAACCTGATATTCATCTGTGTCCACCAGGGGAGGGCAAACCAATTCATTTGCGGTCGACCAGCGCCTTACAGATATATGAAATGATTCCTCTAGTTGCGAAATTGGCTTGACATGGGTAAAATTTGATCTTAAATTCCGTCAATGTAGTATTAATATCAAGACTGATAAGATTTTGTTGATAACGACAGGTTTTATTGCGCAATCTAATAAATTGAGGCAAGATCTGCGGGTATGGAAGACAACATTTCGGTCACTTATATAAAAACATTTGGTGAACGGCCGCTGAGACCATACGGCCTCACTATCGACCAGGCGAATCATGTCTATGTAACTGAAGCTACACGGGGCATTGTTACCAAATTCGATGAGGATGGCAAACGGTTGATGAGTTTTGGCAGAGGTGAAGGGAGCTTATTCAACAAAACAGGACGCCTGAGCCGACCAGTGTCGATTGTGGTGGATGCCAATGGATACTGCTATGTAGCTGACTTTAAATTGAACTGCATCTTCAAATATGACGCCCAAGGCCGCTTTGTGAAGGCATTTGGCACGCAAGGTATAGATGATGGGCAGTTCAACCACCCCTTGAGCGTTAAGAGTAGCGGGGATAATTACTTGTGGGTGGTAGACCGGGATAACCACCGGCTGCAAAAATTCGACACGGAAGGGAACTTCATGTTTAAATTCGGGAAATTTGGCCGGGATAAGAGCAGGTCGGGCTGTTTTTATAACCCGTCTGACATTGCCTTTGACCCCCAAGGTTGCGTCTATGTGACGGATGAATTAAACAGCAGGGTACAAAAATTTGACGCAGAAGGAAACTTTATCTGCATATTTGGAAAAACTACCAAGAAGGAGGGGGAGCTTGTCCGTCCGCGCGGGATAGCGATTGATATACAGCAGCGAGTGTATGTCACCGATTCGTACAAAGATATGGTGGTGGTGTTCGATGCCTTTGGTCGCTACTTATTCACCATCCTCGGACCTATCATGATGGGGGGATCGTTATATAGACCACTCGGGATCGCGATCAACGACAAAGGGATGATCTACGTGGCGGATAACCAGAACAACCGGATCATGGTATTCGGGCAGAGCTCACCCAGAATCGAGTAAGTGGTTCGCTGTAGATAATAGGGGACAAAAAATCATCCGGGGATTTTTTATCAATTATCGACCAGGTGCTTCCAGGTCTTGATATATTGTGCTTAGTCGAGTTTTGGGCGAAGACCACCTCATACGGCTCCATTAATTGGGGGATGATTCATCGTCATTTAATATTCAATGTGGTATAACACCAGGTATTAATACTGTAAACCATAGGAGGGCCTTATGTACACGACCGACCAATACGAAGGCATGTTGGCTGAGACGGTAATCTTACCGGGCTACCATGCTGACTTGATCAACGCATATTTTGCTCGCCCTCTTGGTACGGGACCCTTCCCGGGGGTAGTGCTGGTCCACCATCTGCCGGGCTGGGATGAATGGTACCGTGAGACGACGCGAAAGTTCGCCGCATCTGGCTACGCGGCCCTGTGCCCGAACCTGTATTTCAGAGAAGGGCACGGCACACCAGAAGACGTAGCTGCAAAGGTGAGAGGTGCAGGAGGCATCGCTGATGACCAGGTTTTAGGTGATGTGGGCGCAGCCCTGGCGATGCTCCAGGCGCTGCCGTACATCAACGGCAAGGTGGGCGTGTTTGGCACCTGCTCGGGTGGGAGGCACGCATACCTGGCAGCGAGCCGCATCCCGGGGTTCGCCGCACTGGTGGACTGCTGGGGAGGGCGGGTGGTGATGACTGCTGAGGAACTAACCCCGAAGCAACCCGTGGCACCTATCGATTACACAGCAGACCTGAGCTGCCCGGTGCTGGGAATCTTTGGTAATGAGGATCACGGTCCTACGCCTGAGCAAGTAAATACTCTGGAAGATACACTGAAGAAATACGGCAAGGAATATGAGTTTCACCGTTACGATGGGGCAGGGCATGGGTTCTTTTATCACAACCGCCCGTCCTACCG
>JBGOYO010000192.1:0-6215 GCA_041479715.1 Anaerolineae bacterium | reverse complement strand
GGTCATTCACGTAGTCCACTACCACGAAGCGGCCTTCGGAGACGAAGGCAATCTCGGTCGAGAACAGGTCCAAACCACACAGCCTGGCGATGGCGTTGGTAATTTCTTCCAGCGGGTGAAGACCGTGGTATTCCTTAGCAGCATCTGTCACCGGTGAATAAATATGACTGGACGGATCCCACCAACACGGGTATACCTGACCGGCGCAATATAGCACGCGGAACCATGCCGGACGATTATCCAGCTGGCTTGGAATGATATGAGCTTGCAGCAGGTACTGGTCGGTAGCATGCTGCTGGCGGGCGGACAGCGCTTGTTCCCATGAGGTGGCATTGGTCAACACCCCCACACCTCCACTGCCATGGGCAGGCTTGATGGTAAATTGCTCGCCGAGCGGGCACAAGTCAACCGCAGGCAGCTCAGGCTGCTCGATATAGGGGGGAAGGATAATCGTTGGCGGGACGCTAAAACCCTGAGAGACAAGCGTGGTATGCATTTCAGCTTTATCCCAGGTGCGTGAGGCACGCTCATATGCGTTGATAGACTGGATAGCATCCTCGCTCACCCATTGGATAAGGGGCAAGAATTGAGGATCAACATCCGAAGCCCGGTCAAAAAAAACGCGGCAGCTCAATTCACCACCGACGAGAGAATTTAACATCTGAGGGAGGTTTTCAGGCTTGATTTGCAAAAGGGATAACCCCCGTGACTGGCAGTTCGAGTCAAGCAAACCTATAAAATCAGCATCATATGCCCAATTCCAGGCAACACAAAGATCATAAATCATCATAAAGAGTGCCAATTCCACGTCTGCCTGGCATCGATAATCGTAAAAGTGTCACTAGCAGCAGCCGTTTATAAATCAAAAAGTCTTATCCGCAGTATATCACAACTGAATTCGGATGAATATTATATTTATTCACTAGAATTAAAAGAACATCATTAATCACGATCGAAAATGATTCGATTTTGGTAAATATCTAGCAAAAGTGGATGAAATATATGCATTTAATTACTATCCACCCTGTTTTTTCGAATTTACTATTGAAACAACTATAATCTGATCGCTTCCCACCCTCTTTATTGAAAATTCTGTGTTATGACGGACGATTTTACCTAATTATGCGCTGACAGCAGCTTCTCCCCCGCTGCCATGTGGTCTTCCAACAGGCATCGGGCACGCTCGATCAACCCAGCCAGCATCCCCTGACCCATGGCAGTCAATTCTTCGGTTGAAAGTGGGTTGGCGAATGATAGGCGCGGGGTAACATGCACTGAGTTGGGGAAGATCATCTGCTGGATCACTTGCAGCACTTCGGCCACACTACGCTGCTTATGGTCATCCCCCAACAAACGGACGAACGGATTCCAGCGCCAATGGGCTGACAACACGTCGCTGACGATGGTCAGAAGGACGCGCGTCTGTGGGACGTGGCGCAGCATCAGCTCGAGGCTGGGCGACCAGTTCCCCAGGTCATCAGATGCTCGGGGAGATAAAGCCGGGTCGGGATCGATGCTGCCGCTGGGGAAAATGAGCACCGCGCCACCATCCTGGAGATGTCGGATGACTTTGCGGACCACCATCATGCGCTCATGCACGTCGAGGGTGGTATAGATCAAATTTTCAGCAGCATGGCGCACACCGGCTATAAATGGATTATCAGCAGCGACGATCTTCAAGTCAGGCCGGGGGATGCTGGCAGCGATGACGAGTGAGTCACACACGCCGGGGTGGTTGGAAGTAATCAGTAATGGACCTTCACGAGGGATGTTATCCACATTGTGGGCTTCGAAACCCTGGGCAAAAACCGGTAGAATGCGCATTGCGGCTTCGCGAAAGCCATATTCCGCCACGTAACGGTCAAAAGTATCCGCTACCTGGGCAAAACGGTGGGCTGGCACCTTGAACAGGAGCCCAAACGTCTGGCGGACCCAGCTTTGCGGAGAGACTTTGAACATTTTAAAAATCTCATCCGTGATGAACTTCGAGAGGACTTCAATGTCGTTGTATTGTTCCATTTAGCTCGACTTCAGCTTACTGTATGAGCTGGCAGCAGGTTCTCGCCGTGTGCCAGGTGATCTTCCATCAGGCAGCGGGCACGTTCGATCATCTCATCCAACATGGGATGGTCCGCCTCGACCAGCTCATCCGTGGTCATCGGGTCCGAAAACGTCAGCCGGGGAGACACCCGGTTGATACCCGGGAGGATAACAGATTGGATTACCTGTAGTACTTCCGCGACGCTGCGTTGTTTAAGATCATCCCCCATGAGCCGTACGAGGGGGTTCCAGCGCCAACGTGCTGACAATACATCGCTGATCACGGTCAACAATACCTGGGTTTGTGGCACCTGCTCCAGCATCAGCTCAACGCTGTGTGACCATCTACCGAACTCCTTGGCTTCATCGGGGGATAATGCCGGGTCGGGGTCGATGCGTCCACTGGGGAAAATCAGCACTGCTCCTCCGTCCTTTAGGTGCCGGATGGCAGCACGGACGACGAGCATACGCTCGTGGATACCTTTCCTGGGGGTGTAGATCAAATGGTCCGCAGCATTGCGCAGACTTTGGATGAAAGGGATACCAGTGGCGACGATCTTCAGGTCGGGGCGGGGGATGCTAGCGGTGATGACCAATGAGTCGATCGTGCCAGGATGGTTGGAGGTGATCAGCAGAGGACCTTCGCGGGGGATATTCTCAACATTGCGCGCCTCAAAATGCTGTACATATTTGGAAATGATGCGCAGGGCAGCCTCTCGAAGGCCATATTCTGCGACGTAGCCGTCAAAAGTGACCGCCAATGAGGCGAAGCGGTGGGCAGGAAGCCACAAAACCGGCCCAAAAGTCCGACGGCCCCAGGATTCAGGCGACTGTTTGAACAACCTGAAGACTTCATCGGTGATGTATTGGGTTAATGATTCAACGTCGTTATACTTTTCCATAGGCTCCCACTTTGCTGCAATGCATCATCAACCGCTCTATTGTATATTAAATTGGAGAATTGTCATCCCCCAATATTCAGACAAGTATAATTTTATGCTCCGTTATTCGATCAGCGGGTATGAACAAAGATATCCTGATTTGCGTTCGTATCATCTACAACCAGGTTTAAGGCAGTAGACATAAATGCAACCGTGTTGCCGTCGGATGATATCTGTGTGCCATAGGCAAAGTCAACCCCATCGCGAGCGATGAGGGTAAACCCGGAAGCTCCATTCCCTTGTTTCCCATCGGCAGCAATCGAAACAAGCTCGGTTTGGCCGGATTGCCGGTCATGTACAAATACATCCATCATTCCGTTCAGATCCTCACTCACCAGATTGGTAGCATTGGAACCGAAGGTCACATAACGTCCATCAGCAGAAATTGAAACGCCAATGGAATCTGCATTTGATTGCTTCCCGTCGGTGGAGACAGATACCCGGGTGATCTCTCCCTTATCCCTGTCATGAACGAAAATGTCCCAGACCTGATTAGTATCGTCGGGTACCAAGTTGGTGGCTAATGAAGGAAAGGCGACAAACTTCCCATCTGATGAGATGGATATGACAAATGCGGCGTTCCCCTGGTTTGCTTGTGTACCATCGTTGGCAAGTGACACACGAATCGCTTTCCCGGACTGGCGGTCGTATTCGAACACATCGCGGCATCCATTCGTATCCCCTTCTACGATGTTGGTTGCATCCGATGCAAAGGCCACATAGCCACCATCTGCAGAGATCACAGGATATTCTGATTGGGAATTTGCTGGCGTACCATCATAGCCTAATGAGACCAGGCTGGTTTGTCCTGTCTTCCTGTCACGCAGAAAGATATCCCACGTATCGTTGCTGTCTGACTGCACCAGATTGGTTGCACTGGACATAAATGCCACATATCTGCCATCTGAGGAAATTGAAGACCAAAAGGAAAGGTCATTTCCGATTGAGCCATCAACAGCGCGAGAAATCAACTGAGTCTCCCCAGTCTTCCTGTCATGCACGTAAACATCCCCGACACCATTCGTGTCTGAGTCAACCAGGTTGTCAGCCTCTGAAGTGAAGGTTACGTAACGTCCATCCGAGGAGATGAACGGCCAATAAGATGCTTTATCTCCTTCTATCCCGGCCGTGGAGACGGATACACGGGTGGTCGTGTTCTTCACCAGATCGCGCACAAAAATATCCGTGACACCGTTAAAGTCACCGTCAACCAGGTTGGAAGCGTCTGAAGCGAAGGCGACATAGCGTCCATCGGCAGATATGGACGGTTGCTTCGAACGCAGGTCAGCCTGTGTACCGTTGGTGGCAACGGACACGCGTCGGGTGCCTTTGATTTGAGCAGTAGTGCAGGCTGTGGAAGTGACCAGGGTTAATAGCACAAGGATAAGGACCGAGAAGCGGAGATTTAGCTTGCGATGCATGAAGACCTCACATAACCAGAGTTGCGCCACATCTTATAAATGGCAACATTCAAAGATAATTTTTGATAATGGGTACGCTGCAATGCAACGATTGGTGAGTATACCACTTTCAAAGAGCGATGATTGCCATTAAACAATTTAAACTGCCGAACTTATCCAACCTGCCCCTCAAGCTGATATTTGGACTTGTATTTGGGGAATCGAGATTTTTATATCTCGATTGCAAGAATGAAATGATCTGATTACACAGTTATTACGGGGGAGCGGGAGTGGTGCAGTCGTCTGGTTAATGAATGCGCTGGTAGACTTCCCAATCCCATATTGAGTACTTCAAATCATAGTTAGAGGCGATATACTGCTTAAGCTCTTGCATGCCCAGTAACGTTTGAGGGTTGCAATCAGGGCATAAAGAGCTATCGCTCGCTCCAAAAAAGGGTAAACCCATGGAAGATACAGGCTGGACGACAATTAGCTCAGGAGGATCAGCCGCCAGCTCGGTCAAGAACTGGTTAAACCCGTTGGAACCATTCGGAGTGGGGGAAAATAAGTGCAATAAAAATATATATTTCGTGGGAGACCGCCGTTGGGTTACAAAATTCATTCCCGGATGACCTGCCCAGACCAGGACGGAATCACTGGCTGAGCTGTGGTCAATGATATATTGCTCCAACTCGCTGGGCTGATATACAGTCAGATTGGGTGTGGTGAAGAAAGCTTCCAGCTCCTGCAGGCTGGGAAACTCTCTGGCAGCAACTTCCAACCCGGCACCGATAGAACCAATCAGGATTGCCGCCAGCACTGCTGCTTGTAGGCTACGGCTCAACCGGTCCTGCTGAATGGATTGGCGCAGGAAAAATAACAAGTACACCATAGCGATCACCATACCTGGAAGCAGTATCTGCAGGTAGTGACCAAAATTTTTTCCGGATGAGGCTAAGAAGGCGATATCCAGGATAATCGCCAGGAACACCCCGGCAAGAAACCAAACGCGCACATGCTTCGTATCCATCTGACCAGGGGTGAAGCTATCGAAATCATCTTGAGGCGGCGCCTTAAATGAAAAAATCTGCCGTCCAAATTGATTTAAGAAGACCGCAAAGGATATACCTACGAGAACGGTGAGCCCAACCATGGGTTGCTGGATCAAGAACATGCGTGCCGTCCCATAAAGACTGCGCAGGGAAAAATCTTCACGGAGATAGTCCACATTGTGGAGAAAGACAGCGAAATACAAATCATAAAAATCGTGCTTCACCACCCAATACAATCCGACCAGCAGAAGGGGCAGCAAGGCGGATACGCTTAATATTAGTAGATTGGTCAGCAGGGTTTTATAGGACCGCCGCCTAATCTCGAGATAGGCGATGGCGATGCTAGCTGCCAGACCGATGGAAATATAGGTGGGTTTGAGTAAAAATTCAACAGCAGTCAGCAATCCCAGGACGATCAGCCAGCGCTTGCGCCCTAATTTTAAATATGCCCAAAATGCCCCCATCGAGAGAACCACCGGTAGGATGGCATAAGTCTCGGTATAGTTCCCACCCATGAAGATATTGGGGTATAAAACCAGCAGCAGCAAAATGAAAGCGGATAGTGCTGCCAGACCTGTATGTTCCCAAACCCGGGTCAGGGTCAGGAAAAACGCCAGGACAGCAATTGTCAGCCAGATGGCCTGGAAGAGCCATATGGCAAAGGGATTGGCTCCGCTGAGCCAGATCGCAGCTGCGTTGAGGTAATATACTGCCGGTGGCTTATTATCCCAGCAATCGCGATACATCAAGCCGCCATTGCGGATCACTTCACCACAGTAGGC
>JBGOYO010000191.1:0-6232 GCA_041479715.1 Anaerolineae bacterium | reverse complement strand
AGCTGAATCAATGCTCTTCTCCGACAGCGGCATGCGGAAAGCCGGCCGCTGGCGCAGGCTGAGTGCCTGAATCAAGTGGAGAGTAGGTGGCACCAATGACGCCTGTGCTCATGATGGACGAATGCACGAGCTTGAGATTCAACATACTGGTGGTCTTATCGAAGAGGCGCATCCCGGTGCCGACCAGGACGGGACAAATATTGAGACTGAGCACATCCAGCAGCTTATTGAGCAGAAGAAAGCGTATCAACGAGGGACTTCCCGGTACCTGTATATTCTTGCCGGGCTGTTGTTTCAGTTGTGTAAGCTGAGCGACGATGTCGCCTTTGATCTGGAATGCGGGCTGCCAGGAGAACGCATCCAGCTTGGACGAAACTACATACTTGGGTGAGTGATTCAAGAAATCAGCCATCAAAACATCACTGCCCTGCCCCGGCCACAATTGGGCAAATTCGAGGTAAGTAAGCCGACCTAACAGGACAGTATCTGCCTGGGAAATCCCTTCGGCGATCGCCTGGCTCATTTCGTCATTCATGAACTGGAACCCCCACTCACCAGGCGACTCGACGACACCATCGAGTGAGATAAAGAGACCTGCAGCGATAGATCGCATGTTTTCCTTTCAACTTAGCCTGTTATTTCTTTGGCTCCAGGATAAGTTTCATCACACCATTCTGATAGACCCTGGAATTGATGAGTCTGAGGTCCTGTTTTGAGTTATTGTCTTTGAATAATGGTTTACCCTGACCCAGGATCACGGGGTGAAGCCATAAGACGTACTCATCGATGAGACCAAGGCGGGCAAATTGCTGGAAGATGCTGGCACTACCCATGAGCACCAGAGGTTTTCCTGACTGTTTCTTCAGGCGTTCAATCTCGGCTGGGACGATTTCTTTAAGGACGGTCGCATTATCAAACCTGCCCCATTCGGCTTTCTGGAGTGTCTTCGAAAACACGATCTTGGGAGTGAGGTTCATTTCATCAACTCCAGGTCCTTCGTCCTCCACCCTTGCGCCAGGCCAGTATTTGGACATAATCTCGTATGTTATGCGGCCAAGCACGATGGCTTGCATCGATTTCGTGACATCTATGTCCATATCACTTCCCATTTCAGGATCAAAATTTCCGACGACCCAGCTCATATCTTCGTTTTCCCCGACCATTATATTATCCAGGCTGACAAATATCGATGCGATGACCTTACCCATAATCATTCCCTCCTGAATAGTTTGGATGATTTTCCGGCTGTTGTAATATGAAAAGTGTAGAGTAGAGCGGTAAAACAGGTTTCAATGCCGGTCAGGCATCTGCCAGGTAGCAAACCATATATCGTGAATTGTATAGCGCCTGCTCACCATTCGATCTCTTTACCCGCTGGGTTACCCCACTAAATTAAAGTCGGAGAACACATCCTATTCCGATAATAGTTGTCGCATTATCACACCAGAGGGAGGAAATGTCAAGCAGCGGGAGAAGAGTAGCAGATAAAAGAGGCAAATCACGGTGACGACAGAGGTTCGGGATCTATTCGCCGAAAACGGAGTTTTTAACAGATTATAGGATGACCCAGGTACAGATTGACACCATGCTGGCAAGCGCGGCAATAATCTGGGCAGATACACAGGCTGGGGGATAAGGTGAAGAGAGGAATTCTATAAATTTATTTCCTGGGCCTCCACTCGGGCTCCTTGGCATACATCGTAATGAGATGCTGACAGTTGGAACCATTGAGATTCACGGTATAAATACCACGGTCAGCAACGGTTCCATTAAAGATTGAGAAGGCCAACTTCGTTCCGTCCGGCGACCAGGAAGGATCGGGGGCCATAGGCCATTCTGAATTGCATTTCATCCAAAAGAGGTTCGAACCATCGGAATTCATGGTGTACATGTAAGTTGTATCCGAAAAATTCGAGAAGGCGATCATACTGCCATCCGGAGACCACGTGGCAGCTCCGACAAAACCCAGGCTGGTCAAGCGGGTCTGATCAGAGCCATCCCCATTCATGACGTATATTTCCTGTTTATCGGAAAAGCCTCCCCGGTCGCGGTTCGAGTAGAACAAAATTTGTGAGGTTGTGGGTGACCATCCCGCAACACCATCGTAATAGATATTGTTCGTCAGGCGCTGAAGACCGGTGCCATCAGGTTTTACTACATAGATTTCATCGTCATTGGGTACTGCACGACTAGTGTTAAAAGTGAGTTTGGTGCCATCAGCAGACCAGAATGGGTTGGCGACCCCAAGGGGAATATTGGTCAGACGGGTCACATTCCTACCATTGGCATCCATTTTATAAACCTGAGCTGAACCCTGGCGATCGGAGATAAACGCAATCTGTGATCCATCATGTGACCAGGCGGGTTGCTCGTCGGCAGCAGGGTCCTTGGTGAGATTGACCAGGCCGTGACCGTTCGCATCGACAATATAAATATCGTCATCACCAGTCCAGGCGGCAGAGAAGGTAATCCTCGAACCGTCTGGAGACCAGGAAAAAACTATTTGTGTTGGATTTGGTGTGAGCTTGGCAAGCTCACCTCCGTCATCCTTTATCTTATAAATATATTGATCGCCAAACATGGAAGTATCCATTCCAAGAAACGCAATCTGATTCAGACCTGGTGGATATTCGCGAGTAATTAGCGGTATGTAAATACTCGTATTTACAGTCTGAGTGGTACGCGATGCTTGAGAATATGGAACCAGCATCAATACAACGATCAGACAGATGGTCAATGCAAACAATCTCAAGTGAAGTTTCATAGAATTTACCTCTATATTGATTATTTAAAATCGCGTATTATAGGTCACGCCATAGAAAAAAGGTCAAGTAATTAAGGCCTCCATTGAGAACCCCAAGCCTGCATTGTCGTAAGCCGATTACAGCTTGTGTTGTCTGTTCGAACAACATAAATTCCTTGATCAAGGTAAGAGCCCGATATTGGTGAAAATGCAAGCCTGTTCCCATCAAGCGACCAGGATGCATCCACAGCTTCGATCGATTCAAAACCGCAATGGAGGGTGGTATAGTATGAACCATCCGAAAGAATGACTGATAACGGAAAGTTATATGAGTAATAGGCAATGATACTGCCATCCGGTGACCACCTGGCTCCTGTCACAGTCCCATACGGCGACAATCTAACCGGATCAGTTCCATCATTATTCATTATAAATACATCTTCAGAACCTATTGAGGCGCGCGCTGAAAGGAATAGGATTTTCGAACCATCCGGTGACCAATCCTCCACCGTATCATAATAGGCATTGTTTGTTAGTCTCATCAGACCAGTGCCATCCGAGTTAATCACATAAATTTCCTCATCATCCGGCGTATCACCAAAGAGATCAAAAGCAATCAGATTTCCATTAGGAGCCCAGTTTGGCTTAGTACAACCTGGAGCCAGATCGGTGAGGCGGGTAACATTACTGCCATCCAAACCCATGACATAGACCTGAGCCGACCCCTGACGGTCTGATATAAATGTAATCTGCGCTCCATCAGGTGACCAGGAAGGATGATGATCTTGTGCGGGATTATTGGTTAGGTTAAATAAACCAGAACCATCGGCATTCATTACATAAATATCATTGTTCCCCCCCGAATAGGCTGAGAAAGCAATTTTCGATCCATCGAAAGACCAGACCAGGTTATAGATAATAGCTGGATCTATGGTCAGATTTTTCTGTTCACTTCCGTCGGCATTTATTAGGTAGATATATTGATTAGAGAAATTATTCGGATCGGCCCCAATAAATGCAATCTGATCCACTGAATTTGAAAAATCCTTAAATATCAGCGGCAGGTGAGTGTATATCTGGGATGATGTACTCTGTGCAGCTTGTCCCAAGCCATACAGTAAGAAGACCGCCAACAAGCTTGCTATCAAAATGATTATTCTCCGATGGAATTTCATTTCACTTGCCTCCGGAAGGAAGATTTAATCGTAGATGAATACAGATTACCGAGAATGAGCGATGGCTCAACCTCAAAAACCGGGAATAAAAATACAATAAAACACACTATCACGCCCATTTCAACCCATCATAAATATAATATTGTTGGTAGTTTACGAGCTTGAAACAGTCTATTCCTTGGGGCATGAATTTATGTATATTCGATTATATTTTCACAGATAGCTCATTTTTAGGGCCGCCATTGGGGAGCGCTCGCAAGCATCGTAGTGAGATGGGAACAGCTGCTTCCGTCAATCCTGACTGCATAGATCCCGGTAGTGTCTCCGATGACAGCCGAGGATAGTGAATAGGCGATTTTTAACCCATCCGGAGACCAGGATTGATCAAAGGTAGCAATGTGATTGGACTGGCATAAAACTTCGATTTTATTCGTCCCATCTGGATCCATGATAAATAAACCGTCAGTGGTGGAATAAGCGATCTTACTGCCGTCCGGAGACCAAGCTGCCTTCTGAATAAAACCACTGGTTGTTAATCTGACCGGATCAGACCCATCGGTGTTCATCTCATAGACATCCTCGGAATTAACCGAATCGCGATTAGAACGGAAGAGGATTTTTGAGCTATCTGGCGACCATCCATCTACCGCATCGAAATATGAATTGTTTGTTAGCCTTACTGAACCAGAGCCATCCGCATTCGCGACGTAGATCTCCTCATCGTTGTACCCAATTCCCCAAACATCGAAAGCGATCTTGCTGCCATCGGGTGACCACACAGGCCGTGTACAGCCAGGGGTAATATTCGTCAGGCGGGTGACGGTGCTTCCATCTGGGTTCATGACATACACCTGGATGGAACCCTGGCGATCAGAAATAAAAGCGATCTTCCTTCCGTCGGGTGACCAGGTTGGACTTCGATCAGTTCCGAGTTCGTAAGTCAGTTGGGTCCGACCACTCCCATCAGCATTCATCACATAAATCTCATCGTTATTCCCCCAGTAGGATGAAAACACAATCTTTGATCCATCAGGCGACCAGGCAAAATTGAGGTAGGATGTTGGATCGCTGGTCAGGTTAATCAATCCAGATCCGTCCTCAGAGGCCCTATAGATATACTGGTTGGCATAATTATTGGGGTCGACTCCAATAAATGCAAGTTGCGGCAAAACAAATGAGTAGTCTCTAAACGCCAACGGTAAGTATGAAGACGTGGGGGCAGAAGGAACGTATTGAGCGGCAAGAGCAGGACCCACGATGATCGACAGAGCAATCATGCAAATGATTAACCTGAATATTCTCGGGCTTGTTATCATTACGTTTTCTCCTCAATCTTACTGGCAAAATTGCTAGATACTTAATTGTCCGCCGTTTTTCACCAATAATTGGTATAGAGAAGGACCGAGTAATCATGAAGCTTGTTAGAATTAACCTGATCAAAGCGTCGGCGTGCGAGGGTGTGGATGACTCACCCAAACTCCAGCATAGCAAAATAATGAGATAAAGTCAACCCGTTCGATCGTCCCTTGACAGGATTTTAACCCAATGGTAAACTCATCCCGTTTTAATCTAATTCTAGCGAAAGGAGCGCGTTTTATGTTCAATATGATCTCGGCGATTGTCATTCAAGATGCATGGGCGCGCCTCCAGGTGACGGGGTAAGACTGTTCTTATATTCTTAATCTACCTGCCACGGGAGCGACCATGCCCCGTGGCTTTTGTTTAACTGCTTTCAAGCTGTGGTCTGACCAGACAGCTGGTCCTGAAGATCACCTTTTGATTACCAGTGATATATTATTTTTCCAAACCAGCCACGGGTTCAATACGTGGCTGGTTTTGTTTATTTTAGGATTAAAGACAATGCACTCTGAAGTAACAAACATGTACGATGGGAGACCCACCATCACCGGTGTGGTCTACAAGAAAACAATCGGGAATTATATCGTCCACACCGATGGGCGGGCGTTGCCCTGCGAATTGTCCAACCGCATCCGCAAGCAGCTGATCTACCCGACTGCTGACCCAGGCAGCTTGCACCACCGGGTGCAAAAGGTGGTGGAGCTCGAGCACATGGATCCTATTGCTGTTGGGGATGAAGTACGTTACATCCTCTCGGATGATGGCAAAGGGCTGATCATCGAGCTACTGCCGCGGCGTAACAAGCTAACGCGAAGGAGCGCCGTCCCTAAACCTCTCCATCATGGTGCACACCCCTTCGAGCAGATCATCGTGACTAACGTGGACCAGGTGGTGGCTGTAATCGCTGCGGCGCAACCAGCCCCAAAGTGGAATCTGCTTGACCGCTACCTGGCTT
>JBGOYO010000190.1:0-6235 GCA_041479715.1 Anaerolineae bacterium | reverse complement strand
TCCCCATTTACCGAACCACCTGATTCGATCGAATCGCTTGAATTCGAACAGCTCATTCAAGATGGCATAATCGCTGTCAAGAATGGCAATCGTACATTGGCGAAAAAATTGCTCGATCAAGCTGCGCTGATCAATAGCACAGACAGCCGCATCTGGATCTGGCTTTCCGCAACAACGGATGACCTGCAGGAGCGGCGGACGTATTTGGCACATGCCGTCGCAATCGACCCGTCCAATGCAACTGCCAAGCGCGGGCTGATGATGATTGATGAGAAACTGGACAAGAGCCAGCTCATGCCTGAAGGTGCTTCCTACACACCAACCGGACCAGCCTCTGCGCATGAGGCGATCGTCAAGACCTATACCTGTCCCAATTGTGGGGCTTCGATTGCCTATGATATCCATGAGACAACCCTGGTGTGCCAGTTTTGTGGGTTTACCGGCAAGGTGGACCAACGCGTGATCAGTGAAAGTTCTGAACAGCTCTTGGATCTAGCCTTGCCCACTGTTCGAGCCCATCGGTGGGTGGAGGGTCAGACGCGAGTCACTTGTGAGCAATGTGGAGTGGGAATAATTCTTCCAGCTGGTCAAACCGCAGATACCTGTCCATACTGCGCTTCGAACCGTTTCATCACCTCACCCGCACTGATGGAGCTGGTCGACCCACAGGTGATCGGCGTGTTTAAATTTGACCCCGAAAAGGCAAGCGACCAAATCAGGACCTGGCTGAGCAAGGGTTTTCTGTCCCCGGATGATCTGGCAGTCCGGCATGCAGGCATGCAGCTTCACCCTGCCTATTATCCTTTTTGGATCTTTTCAGGGTCCTTGGAAATACCCTGGTTTTATGAAGATAACGCCGGGTCGAGTAAACTCCCACAGTGGGAATCCCGCAGCGGGTCTCATTTTGAGATGTTCAATAATTTACTCATCCCTGGGCTGCGTAAGCTCTCGTCCACAGTGATTGCTTCCATAGAACCTTTTAATTTTGAAGAACTGGTTGAATTTTCACCTGATTTTCTGGCCGGCTGGCTGGCATTGACCTATGACCTGCCATTAGCAGATGCTTCCTTGGTGGCGCGTGAAAAAGTGTTTAAAAATGTCAAGTCCAACCTTCCCAGCCTGGTGGAACCTGACAAACCAAAGCATAATTTCGGCACCGGTGCAGGCAAATGGAGTGGGTTGACTTATAAGCTTGCCCTTTTACCAATCTACATTGGAAACTATCCTTTCCAGGGCAAGCGATACCGCCTGTATGTGAACGGTCAAACCGGCAAGGTGAGTGGGGATAAACCTGTTGATTCGCTCAAAATAACCATGCTGTCCATTGGGGGTTTTCTTTTGTTGGTAATTTTGGCAGTTATCATCTACCTCCTGATGAGATAGTTTATCGGTTGGTTGCCTCCCAAGAACCGATGACCAAACCTTCCATCCTCCGCAAGCCTCAATTGGATGGCTTACCTTTCTATTGGAAAGCTGGAACCACCGGAGTGCTGCTCTGTCATGGTTTCACTGCTACCACTGCAGAAGTCCGCTTGTTTGCAAAGACTCTGCACGAAAATGGATACACGGTCGCTGCCCCTTTACTGCCGGGTCACGGAACCACCCCACAGGACTGCAACCGCTTCACCTGGCAGGATTGGTACTCCTGCATTGAGACCACCTACCAGCAGCTGGTTAACGATTGCTAACGCGTAGTTATCGGCGGTGAATCGACCGGCGCCTTGCTCGTCTTATACCTGGCGGCAAGACATCCGGAATCTGCGGGGGTTATCCTGTTATCAGTTTTAGCACCCCCTTCTATTTTTTTGGGGGCGCACAGAGCCCCCCAAGCCTATGTCGCAGTACAGTTGTAAAATAACGCAAAGTTAGGAGTACAGATTATCGAAGTGATGCGAGAGCCGACCGCTTATTGTGGTTATCTTTTTTGGGGAGGTGTAATTAAATTGCACTGGTCTCCGGCCAGGGGCTTTCCCCAGGATTGCCTTGAAGCCAAGGCCAACAATAAAACCTCCCCAGCAAGATCCGAACTCACAACTTTCTAATCCGAAGAAAGAATAGCCGTTCTCATACGACTCTGGCAGCTCGTCTGTGGTGCATCCAGACATATAATAAGTTTCAAAATATAATAGTTGAGGTTTTTTATTACTTTTCTCGAATGCCCAGCATCTTATTGCACACGGAGGGAATAAGATTTTGTTTTTAGAATAATATCAGGAAAAGTCCAATTATTAACTAGTTTTTTTTGTACTTCTTACTGGATTTACTTCTGCAGCGTCAACTGTCATATTATTAGGAGAAGGGAATCTTTGAATTCCTATTTTTAGAACAGGAACAATAGCTGCTGGCATCATATTCGGATCGCCAGGGCCTTGACCAACATTTACACCAGCAATGCCGAATTCAATAATAATTCCCCATAGACCTTCATGTATATCCTGCTTTATTATCAATGCCTCAGCTACCTCTTTATGAGTGAAAGTAATGGAATTTGTTTCAGGCATTTTCTCTTATCTCCGTTGATATTGTATAAATGTTATCAAAGTAGTTTCTGGGCATATCAATGATTTTCTGCATTGGTATATTCTTAAACCCTTGGGAATAACTTAAAAATTGGATAAAAAAAATATTTTGAGCTGTAGTCGAAATCCTTTTTTCAAATTTATCAATTAATCGCGCGAAAGAATCCTCTGCTCCAACTTTCGCTGAGATAGCACTAATTAGAAATTGATTGAGGCTGACTCCATCTCGTTCTGCGAACCGAACAGCCTGGCGATGCAAACTCCTAGGTAGACGGAGGGCTATTCTTCCACCAAAATCTTGATTCATAAACGGTTCGGGTATCTCTAAGCCTTGTTCTATACATGCTTCAATCCATGAGATAGCCGCCTTGGATAAATTTACCATTGCCTCGTCAGCAGTTTTCCCATCCGCAAAACACCCAGAAAATTCTAAAATCTCAGCCGAATATGTGCCATCGTTGTAAGGAATTAAAATTCTTGTATATGGTTGTTTTAGATACTCATCTATATTTTCGATCATTTACTACCTCGCGATTCTTTATCTATTAACTCCTCTATTTCGAATAAATCTTGTTCTAAGAAATCCAATATATTACCTGCTGTTCCTGGCGGAATATTATCGGTATGCCCCGGGATACTTAATGGCTTACTATATTTCAACCATTCATTGAGATATGTTGGTTCGCTTCCCTTCCCACCTGGTCGTAGTTTTCTACCACAAGCCTTTGCAAATCGAACCATCTCTCTTCCCTTTATATTACCTTTACGAAGCCTAAGAGCCTTCAACTTCCTAAATAGTTTTTTTAATTTATTTTTGTTCATAATAATATCACAGGCGATATCACTCTTCAAGGGGCAAAGAGTATTTATTATGTAACACTAACCTTTATTATTCAATGATATGCTTAACTAGAAGATGGTCTTTCATCTACCTTTCCTTAATCATCACTATTTAATTTCTGTAACTATTAATCGTCTGATCATGCTGAATTAATTCAATGTATTCACTATCTCCCAGAAATTTTTCTTGAAGCGCATCTAATGTATCACCAAAGGAAAGGGAGTAATTTTTATGGATATGGACTACACTCCTTGTGTATCTATTGGTGATTATATATCAGTTTTCACTTATCTGAGGTTTTGTAAATCGTATGCCTTAAACCATCATTTCTAATAAAAATACTTTCCCACCTTTATTGATTACCGCTTTTAGTTTCTCCAACGTTTCCACCGCTGGGTAGCTCTTGCCATTTTTCAAGCGTTGCATCTGGCGACGCGATAAACCTGTGAACCTCCTCGCTTCATCGATTGGTATCTTCTTCAAGCGTGGCAATATTTTATCCACCCACTCATCGCCCCTGCTATCCTTCCGTCAGATTTGTGATCTGCTCGAGCATGTTACATAGCTGAGGCCCCAGGTGACGAAGCTCTTCACGGTGGGTGCTCGCCAGGCCTTTCAACACCCCAATCCCTTTGTCAGTCAGATGGATAAAAACCTGCCGTCGGTCCTCGCTGTTATGGATACGCTCCACCAAGCCTTGTTCTTCCAGCCGGTCCACCAGACCCACGGCACTATGGTGACGGATCTGCAGCCGTTCAGCCAGCTCGCCGACGGTCACCTGTTCACGACCGGGGTACCCGATGATGAAGAGCAGCGCCTGGTGCTGCTGGAGGGTGAGACCGGCGGATTCGGCGGCGTCCTCGCTGAAGCGCAAAAAACAGCGCAGAGCATAACGGAACTCTGCCAGGGTTTCGTAATCTTCCTTGGAAAAAGTCGAGAAATCTGTCATACTATTGTTATCGTATATTATTGTGCAACCTGATTACAGGTAAATTGTACCCAAAAAGGTTGACTTACATCGTATTACGATATATAATCAATTTTATCATAGATTAGCCGGAAATCGTTGAGCGAGGGGCATATTCATATGCCAATGGGAGGTTTTGATGGCAAGTTATAAATACCTGATTGTTGGCGCCGGTATGACTGCCGACGCAGCCGTTAGAGGCATCCGGGAGCTAGATGCGGATGGTGCGATTGGGCTGATTGGGAGCGACCACAACCCACCCTATAACCGTCCCCCCCTGACCAAAGGATTGTGGAAAGGAAAATCGCTGGACAGCATCTGGCGCGGGACGCAACAGTTTTCGGCTGACCTGCATCTGGGGCGGACCGTCCGATCCATTGACCCTGGTAAAAAGTTAGTCCGCGATGACCAGGGGACGGAGTACCATTATGAGACCCTGCTTCTAGCCACTGGAGGAACACCTCGCAGGCTGCCCTTCGGAGGGGAGGCTATCATTTACTACCGTACCCTGGATGATTACCACCACCTGCGTGACTTGAGCAGCCAATTCGAACACTTCGGCGTGATCGGTGGTGGCTTCATCGGCTCCGAGATCGCCGCGGCATTGGCGATGAATGGGAAAAAGGTAAGCCTGCTTTTCCCCGACGCCGGAATCGGGGCTAATATTTACCCCAAAGAAATAAGTGATTATTTGAGCTCATTCTTCATCCAAAAAGGTGTGGAAGTGCTGCCAGGCTCCAAGGTGCAGGACCTGAAAAAGGTGGGTAATCGCTACCAGCTGATCACGGTGGATGACGACGCAATCCAGGTGGATGGGGTGGTTGCCGGCATCGGCATCCAACCCAACGTGGAGCTGGCACAGGCGGCTGGTTTAAAACTGGGTAACGGGATCGTCGTCGATGAGACCCTGCACACGAGCCAGCCTGATATTTTCGCCGCAGGCGATGTGGCTGAGTTCGGAAACCCAACCTTGGGCAAACGTATGCGCATCGAGCATGAGGACAATGCCAACACCATGGGCAAACAGGCAGGGCGAAACATGGCGGGCGCCAATGAACCCTATCACCACCTGTCCTATTTTTATTCCGACCTGTTCGAGCTGGGTTATGAAGCCGTAGGCGAGCTTGATTCACGCCTGGAAACCTTCATCGATTGGAAGGAAGAATTCAAGAAAGGCGTGGTTTATTACCTGGCGAATGGGCGTGTGCGCGGCGTGCTTCTGTGGAATGTGTGGGACTCCGTCCCCAAGGCACGTGAATTGATCGCCCAACCGGGTCCTTTTAATGCCGCCAATCTCAAGGGCAGGCTGTAACTTGGAGAGCACGCCATGGCAATGGTGAATGAGCTGGCGTCTTTTGTGGCCGCGGCTGAGTTCGACCAGCTTTCGGTTACTGCCCTGACCCAGGCGAAGATAAGGGTTTTGGATGCCCTGGGCTGCGCCATCGGAGCCCTGGATGCGGGACCGATGGCAATGATCGCAGCCCAAAATACTGAATTCGGAGGCAATCCGCTTTGTACGCTGATCGGGGGCGGCCGCACTGCACCCGACCGGGCAGCGTTTTATAACAGCGCCCTGGTACGCTTCCTTGACTTCAACGACAGCTACCTCGCCCCTGGGGAAACCTGTCACCCGAGTGATAACTTGGGTGGGGTGCTGGCGGCCTGCGAATATGGGGATGGGGCGGGTAAGGAATTCCTGACTGCCCTGGCTGTGGCGTACCAGGTGCAGTGCCGGCTGAGTGACGTGGCGCCCGTGCGCGCCAGGGGGTTTGACCATACCACCCAGGGTGCCTATGCCCTGGCCGCCGGGATTGCCAAAGCACTCCGCCTCGATGAAGATAAAACCGCCAACGCCATTGCCATCGCTGGGACGGCGTTTAATGCCCTGAGAGTTACCCGCACCGGTGC
>JBGOYO010000189.1:0-6240 GCA_041479715.1 Anaerolineae bacterium | reverse complement strand
CCATCATCGTAATCCATCAATGCCAGGGTCGACACCACATTGATCGGCCGGGTACCGGCTGGCAGTCCGGCATTTTCCCGTCCGAATGGACCGGTCAGATACCCCGGGGTGGTGAGGAAGTCGACCTTGGGGACGAAGCGCCGTTTATCGTGCTGCATGATTGCCACGGTCCGCCAGCACTGGCTGCCCACGTCATTTCCGCCGCCGCTGCCCGGCAGGCGCGCCTTTGGATGATCATGCTCACCGATGGTGATGCTGTTCAGGTTGCCGTATGGGTCGATCTGCGCCCCACCCAGGAATCCGTAATCAATAAACCCGCGCTGGGCGGTCTCCATCAGCTCACAGATCCCCGCTGCAACCAGTCCTCGATGGAATGTGCGCGCCTCCCCCACCGCCCGTGGCAGCTCTTCCAGGATCGCACCTAATCCACCGAATTCGAACACAGGCACCAAATTGGGGGCGATGGTCTTGGTCGCCAGCATGGCTGCCAGCATGGGGATGCCCGTTCCGATGAACGCCGTCGTACCGTCCTCGAACAGGCGGGCCGCCACGCAGATCATCAGCTCGGTCTTCGAATAGTTTTGGTCAGTCATCTGTCTACCTCCGGTTAAACCCGCTTTTCCCGTTCATCCACAAGCTGAGATAGCCGCTCGTCACCGATCATCTTCATATACTCCTTGTGGTTTGCCACCCCGTAAACGTATTTATCCAGGTACGCTTTGGCACCTTCGGCAGTTTTGCTGGATTCAACCCACTCGCGGATCACCGGCTCATCCCGCCCATACATATACGCCATCTCACCCGGGTGGGAACCGAACGGAGCATGCACCACTGCATCCACCAGGAAGTAGGGGATGATCGTGCGGTCGGGGTATTTACGAATGTCATCCGTGGGTACGATTTCCTCAGCGCTGATGATCAGGCGTTTGGCTGCCCGCGCCATCTCGGCGGCGAACCCGGTGATGCCTTCGATCTGGGAATTCCCGTATCGGTCTGCCCGGTGGACGTGGATGATCGCCACGTCCAGGATCAATGCCGGGAGTAAACACACCTTGAGCCCGTTAAACGGGTCTTCAACCACCTTGGCCGAGCTGTACTTGATCATGTCGGTGCCCAGCATCGATCGCGCCGGTAGGAAGGGCACACCCATGGCGGTGGCTTTCATGCGCCACGAGATGGACGCATTCGACCATTCCACGCAGGTTGTTATCTGCCCTGATTCAACCGCCCTGCGCAGCGCGTTGGACGTGCCATATACCTCCAGCCCTATATAGGTGATATCTAGTTTCTTCACCAAACCGGCTGCCATCCACAAATCCAGCTCGAGCACACCCTGCCCGCATACTCGCAGGTCTTTTTTACCCTGCCTGACGAGCTCACGCGATAGCGACATCGGGCATCTGACAGTGCCGTACAGCTCCGTCCCGATGTAGCAGCCATCGAAGACGAACACGCTGATGGCTTCCTGCTCGCTCATCCGCTTGTCGACCAGTTTCCGCGTCTTCTGAGTGCGGTTCCACTCCCTGAAGCCCTCGATATCGGGCGGCTGGATCATCTCACCAATCCCAGATTCTAGAATCTCCATGCTTCCTCCATCCATCGATCCTGATTACTGCAAGTGACGATCAACATAAATCGTATTTAATAATACTAGTTATATTACGAAAATGCTGCTTTATTCTCCTCCCCTATTTTCGTTTTTTGAAAATGGGGGAGGCGGGAGGGGGTAATAATTCATGGTTGTGATTCATTCGCCAATACTAACTCTTCGTCATATCTCACTCAAAACCCCAACTCCTCGATCGCCGTCTCCTTACTCATCTTGCCTTTTCCCTTCCCCTGCAGCTCCTGCCAAAACTCTTCATCATACCGGCGTGACCTCACCGGCAGCGGCATGGGCACCCCCCAGCCCAGCAGCAGCACCTCCTCCTTGGGCTGCAGCCGCGCCAGCATGCCGCGCAACGCTTCCCGTCCCGCCAGCCCCGATAGCACGCTGTGGATGTCGTCCTCGTCACCCAGCCAACCTGAAATGCGCGTCCCCAACTGCGACATCACCTCATCGTAGATCTGGGACGGGCGCTGGTCGATGATCAGCAGCGTGACGTAGTACTTGCGCATCTCGCGTGCGATCGTGCTGAATGCCGTCTGCCCCGCCATCTCGCGGTTGAGCAGCTTATGGGCTTCCTCCACCACGATCACCAGCTGCCGCGGCTCCTGCTCACCCTTGGTGCGGAACTCGTTGGTCTTCCTTTCCCAGGTCTCACGAATGCGCCGGGTCAGCAGGTTGCTCACCAGCAGGTAATCCAGGTCCGATTCATTCTTTCCAAAGGATAAAATCACGTGTTGCCCGGCGTCCAATGCCTTGATGATCTCACCCACACTGTCCAACCCAGGATTGGGCACCACGTAGGGCAGGTCAAACACCCGGTTCATCTTGCTGCGCAACCCTTCCGCTGCCGCCACATTCACCCCCTCCCGGTTAGCCCAGGCTGCTACACTGTCAGGCGCAGGCACTTTCTTCCCCTCCTCCGCCTCGACCACCGCTCCGATCTTCATCTGTTGGAATTCGCTGAACCAGTTGTCCCGTCCAAAACTGCTTACCAATGCCTCCAGTGTGGTGGGTGTGGTTTCTTTCAGGTTTAACTCGCGGGTCAACAGCTCAATATCACCCGGCTGGATGTCGCGCCGGTCGATTTCAAGGTTAAAGTCCGGCTGGTTCCCCCTGATCTGCGTCCCGCTTCCCAGGCCCACCACCCGCACCCGGCTGGTGAACTTGCTCTTCAACCCGGTCACCCGCAGACCCGTGTCCGAGGCGGTGTCATCGAACCCATACTCGTTGTGCATATCGAAAACCAGCACGCTGGCGGCATTATGCTGGATCAGTCCCGCTAGTACGAGCCGGGTTAGGAAGGATTTCCCCGTTCCTGTCGCCCCGAAAACCCCCGCTGAGCGCAAAACGAATTTATCCAGGTTGATGCACACCGGGTGCCCCTGCTCGCGCGTGTACCCGACGACGAAATTGCCCTTGTCTTCGCTCTTCCCAAATATCTCCCCAATATCCCCCTCCTCTGCCAGCCGCACCTCTGCGTGGTGAGGTGGGACGGTCTTCACTGGCAGCGGTCGCCCATCTTCCGGGTGGCTCTCTCGCCAGGCAGCGTATTCTGGCGAGGCAGGGTCTGGCCCGCGTTCCAGCATCAGCGCTGGTAGCACTTCCAGTGTAGTGAACAGCGTCTGACCATGGAGCAGGCGCGCCATTTCGAGCGGTAATCTGGTTTCCGATTGCTCATCTGCGAAGCGCGGGTCCGTCGATCCCAGCTGCAGGTCGATCACCAGCCCATAGAACTGCCAGCTGCCGCTTTCGATCACCACGAACGCACCCTCCTGCACCTCCTGTGAGGGGATGGTCAACCTCACCCGCAGGTTCTCTTTCAACCCCCCACCCACCACGTACCCTATCTGCTTTTTTTGTTTATCATCCATGCTGATCACCACAAAGGACACAAAGGACACTAAGGTTTTATTAAATTATTAATCGAGTTATTCCATCTCGTAAGTGGACAACATTGAAATTAATCAACAAACCTAAACGGACTTTAGCTAATTTCAAATAGGTTAATAATTGAGCATTATGGACAGGTAAAACGGCTTCAACGGCCTTGATTTCTACGATTACGCATTTTTCAACAAACACATCGACCCGTAGTCCCGATTCCACCGTGATATTGTTATAAACGATCGGTAAGGCAATTTGAGCTTCAAAAATCAATCCTGATAATTTCAATTCATACACCAGACATGTCTCATACACAGATTCAAGCAATCCTGGGCCTAAAGCCGTGTGTACTATAAACGACGCATCAAGCACTGCCTTCGCAATTTCCTCTGTTCTTTGAGGAATCGGCTGAATATCTTGTCCCTTATATAATTTTGCTTTCTGATCCATCAAATATTTCCTGTCAACAAGGGTAATTCTTTATTTAAGTATTTTTTAAAAATTCTCTTTTTGTTCTTAGTGTATTATTTTATGAAATATATTTTCCTTCGTGTCCTTCGTGTCCTTTGTGTCCTTTGTGGTAATCTTATCCCGCATCCCCCAATGCACCTAACACGCTCATCAGCGTGACGTAATCATCCCTCAGCAACGTGATCAGTTCCTGCGTTGCAGCATTTTTCCATTCCATGTCTCCTGCTTCCACATGCGCCACCGCGGCTTGCTGGATGTGCGCTGCCAGCAGCTCCCCTACCGGCAGGTCTACCGCCCTCAGCAGATGCCTGAAATATCCAAACCTTCCACTGCCGGTGAACTGCCTCACCTCCTCCGCTGAGCATAGGTAGATCACATCCAGGCTGAGTGGTGGGCGCGGCGGCAGCAGGTGCGATATCTTTCCATCCAGCCTGTACCCAACCGTCAGCACGCTCAGCTCAAGCGGCACGTTGCGGTTAACCCGATTATCGGCGATCACCGCTTCATCCACCCCCTCCGCCGTCACCAGCTGCCTCACTAACCCATCATCGTCGATGTGAATATCATGGATCAGACCATACACCTGGTAATCCCCATCCAGAGTGACTCTCACCAGTGCCCCAAAAGAGGGCGCATCAATTTGCGCCGCCCGGCAGCCCACCACAAACCCGGTGGTTCCAGCCCGTAATAGCCGCCCAATCTCATATTGTGTCATGCTCCGTACCTCGTCCGTGTTCCGGATATGTCTTTGTTATACTGCTTTGCAGATGCACCTGCCACTTCCAACCCCCGCTTGCGTAGCTCATTCACGATCATCGTCGTCACCTGATCTTTATCTTCCAGGCTGACCACCGCCGTCTCATGCGCCCGGTGCAGCAGGTATGGGTAGGCGCGTGCCCCGATCATCCGGCACTGACTCACCAGCACGGCATGCAGACTATCCAGCATGGCTTGGTCCTCTGCAACCCATGTCGGGATTTCCACCCTCGCCAGGTAGGGGTGTTCTGGTTTTCCCACGTTGAGATAATAGAAATGCAGTCCAAGCTCCCCCTGGTAAGGCCTGGACGAACGTGACTGGATGTAAAAGATCGCCGATCTCTGCCCCGGCTGCAGGACGTCCCTGAAAAGCTCTCGATCAGTCACCCCTTTGAACGGGTGAAATTTGCGCATATCGGCCAGGTCGCCTGTCTCTGCTTTGGCCACCTCCAGCAGCCGCACCACCAGGTCTGCCCCGGGTTTATCCACATACCCGGCAGTGACCACATTGAGTTCATACAATTGCCGCAGCACCGCCAGATATCGGTCGAGCGATTGCTTGAACTCGCCCGCCACCCTTCCTTCTTCGAGCGTGGTGGTCCACAGCTCCAACGGACCATCCGTCAGCGTGATCACTGGGGCTGTAGCATGCGACGCCAATTCCAACAGCCTTGTCCGCTCCGCCAGGTCGCGCTGCAACGACAGCCGGTCATCCGACATGCCTTCCAATTCCTCAGAGTAGATCAGCCGGCTTTGGATACTCGTTACGGGTGCATCGGACGATCCACACACCATAACGATGGCTCCGGTGTTCACCAGGCAGTACTCCACCTCGGCATGCCGGTCGGCGAAGATCTGCGAGCCATCCGCCGCGATCAACGTCACTTGCTCGGGCATGGGTGGCAGTGGGTGGCTTGAATTCAAAGCTTCCTTCACTGGCACCGCGCAGCGCAGGGTCTGGTCGTGATTCTGTACCACCTCCTGCACCTTCTGCTGCAGCTGCTCGATGTCGGATGCGCATCCCTCAAGCATTGCCCGCGCTTCCGCCAGCCTGGTTTTCAGGTCTTGTTGGTGCTGCAGGGCAGTTTCGCCCATCTGCTTCACCTGCTGGCTTACCTGTAAGAAATCAAGCGCCATGCCTCATCCTTGCCCGTGCGGTTGACTTTGAATAATACTATTCCTCGTGGAGCCACCATCCCCGATCCAGTAAACACTCATATTGCAGTTATATTATACAAGAGGACGCTAGGTTTATTCTCTATTCCTGGTTTTGTATTCCAGGCGACCACTGCAACCGGGATCGGTTGTTTAGCCGGTATCGCTTGTGTAGCCGGTGTGCTTTTGTAGCCGGGATCGCTGATCCCGGTAGCAAGGAGCTGTAAAGGTCAGGGAACCCAGGCTTTCAGAGTCAAATTAACCGCTTCTAACTTTCCGGTTTAATTCCCCCTTCCCGCCTCCCTCCATCTACGGACTGCCTTGTAAACCTCCTCCGCCACCGCTGGCACCAGTGAGAACGTTAT
>JBGOYO010000188.1:0-6262 GCA_041479715.1 Anaerolineae bacterium | reverse complement strand
TTATCCAATGAAGAATGTATTTTTATATTTCGGGCTCGTTTAATCTGGAAAATAAATTTCAAGTATTCGACTTAATTTTGGAGGAGAAAATGCAACGTAAACATGTTTTGTTTACAATCATGATCATCGCCACTATCATCATGACAGCTTGTGTAACATCACCAACTGCAACCCCAGTCGTAACAACGGCTCCACCTGTTGTGCAACCCACGCAGGCTCCTGCGACCTTGCCACCAGTGGCGCCCACCACAGCACCTGCGGCTAAGAAGGTGGCTAGATTCATCTGGACGCAAGAGTTCGATACCTTAAGCCCAATCTATACCAACATGTGGTTCGTCTCAGTGGTTTATCCCGCTTACTTATGCCCGTTGTGGTTATTTGATGACCAGAATGCTGCCTACCCTTACCTGGTATCTGAGATGCCTTCGGCTGAAAATGGTGACATTACTAACGATGGTAAAACTTTTACTATCAAATTGCGGAAAGATATCACATGGTCAGACGGCCAACCGATCACCTCAGCAGATGTCAAATTTACATACGATATGATCATGTCGGACAAAAATGCCGTGAATACCCGGTCACCCTATGACAAGATCAGTTCGTTTGAGACTCCTGACCCCCAAACGATGGTCATCAACTTCGCAGAACCTTTTGCCCCTTGGGCGGCTACGTTATTCAGTGGCACCACCAGTGGCACACCGATCATCCCGAAGCATATATTACAGCCAGTTTTCGATTCAGCAGGAACACTCGATACAGCTGACTGGAACAAAGCTCCGACAGTGGGCTGCGGGCCGTTCGTCTTTAAAGAGTGGCAGTCTGGTAGTTTCGCCCGATTTGTTGCGAACGATAACTTTTGGTTAGGACGCCCCAAGCTGGATGAGCTGTTCTTCCAATTCGTGCCTGATGATGCTTCGATGATCGCAGCCTTGGAAGCAGGCGATGGTGATATTGGAACCTTCTTTGCCTACAGTGATGTGCCGAACCTGCAGAAAGCCGGGGTCACGATATTGAACTCCTTCTCCGGTTATAACGAAGGTTGGTATTTAAACATGCATGCGGAAAAAGGAAATCCAGCGCTTAAAGACGTCAAGGTAAGGCAAGCGCTTGCCTATGCCTTCAACCGACAAAAGCTAGTGGACGACCTGCTGTTAGGTCTAACGGGGGTCTCAGCTACTGATTGGGATAAAAGCCCATGGGTTGACCCAAGTATTACCCCTTACCCATATGATCCTGAAAAAGCCAAAGCGCTGCTAGCAGAGGCCGGTTGGACGGACACGAACGGCGATGGTACTGTCGATAAGGACGGAGTCGAGCTGGTCTTAAAATATGGCACGACCTCTCGTGAAGTGCGTCAGAACACGCAGGCAGTTGCCCAACAGGATCTGGCTGCTGTGGGCATTGGAACTGAGCTGCTGAGCTACGACGCTGATACTTTCTTCCTAGGATATCAAGACAACGGTCCATCCGCCAACTTCTCGTTGGATATCATCGAGTACTCAGATTCGCCAGACTTTCCGGATCCGAACACCGCCATCTGGCTATGTTCTGATATCCCGACGGATGCGAACCCGTCTGGGACCAGCCCATCAGGTCTGTGCGATCCAACGCTGGATGCTCTGTTCCAAAAACAGCAAACCCAGGTTGACTTTGCGCAACGCCAGCAAACCTTCTATCAGATTACTAAATATCTCTATGATAATGCCTTCTGGATTGGGTTGTGGCAGGACCCTGATCTGTTTGGGTTCAGCAGTCGAATGACCGGCGTGAAAATGTCGGGTGCGACACCATTCTTTAACATCGCAGAATGGGACATCAAGCAATAAAGTTAAGATAATAATATGTGCAGGCGGAATTTCCGCCTGCACATATTTTCTGAATTACAACCATGACTCGCTATATCATCCGTCGATTGTTGCAAGCCATTCCACTGCTCTTTATTATCAGCGTAGTACTGTTCCTAATGATGCAGGCTATGGGTGACCCGTTGGCTACGATGGGCGGACGCAAAGTTACCAAACCGGAAGACCGGATACGTTTAGCTCGCCAACTTGGTCTGGATAAGCCAGTCTGTGTTCAATATGTTTATTGGTTGATTGGAAATACTTGGACTAGACCAGTTGGAGAAATTCCCGCACCGAATCTAGGGAAGTTTAGTTTTCTAAAGCCGGTTGTCCAATGCCTGGATCCCCGGACTTACATTGACGCTGACAATCCGGGAACAAGGAAAGGCGTATTACGGGGAGATTGGGGAATTTCACTGGTTAATCGCCAACCAGTAACAAAGGTGATTGGTGAGCGCCTATCGAATACCTTGCTGTTGATGGTGACTTCTGAATTGATCATTGTCGTATCGGCTCTATTGATCGGCATTTACTCAGCATTACACCAATATACGGCAATTGACAATATTATTACCGCGACTACTTTTGTACTTTACTCAATGCCTGTATTTTTCTTTGCCTTGCTAGCTATATATATATTTTCAGTCAATTTCAGGAGATGGGGGATACCTTACCTGCCTGTCGCAGGTATGTTTGATCCAACTGCAGGCCAATCCCCACAGCAGGTTCTTTGGCATATGATTTTACCGGTAGCAACACTCTCATTTGGTTTTATTGCTGGGTACAGCCGGTATATCCGCAGTGCAATGCTGGAAACCTTGGGTCAAGATTATGTGCGTACCGCCAAAGCCAAGGGGTTACCTCACCCGGAGGTGATTTACATCCATGCCTTGAAGAATGCGGCTCTACCCATCGTGACTCTTGTAGCATTGGATTTACCCTTTTTATTGGGGGGTGCCATCGTCACCGAGCGGATTTTCGGCTGGCCTGGGATGGGTCGATTATTCCTGGATAATGTTGAACGATCTGATACGGCAGTAGTGATGGGTATCATGATGATGATCGCATTTGCGGTGATCATTTTTCAAATCATCGCCGATGTTACCTACGCGTGGCTCGATCCACGCATCCGCTACAAATAAAGGTAAAGTATGACAGACGTACCTTTAGAACAACCAAAACAAGGGATCCCGAACTTAACCCCAGATGAGCTGGAAACCCCACCTCTATCAATGGGACAGCTCACCTGGCGCCGCTTCCGCCGACACAAGATGGCGATATTTGGTGTTATAACTTTGGTATTGATATTAATTTATGCATTCGCTGGTTCCCTAATATACAGTGAAGCTTATTCTAATCGCACAGAAACTGGTAATGCTTTGCAACCGCCTACACGAGAGCACCCCTTCGGCACAGACACCATTGGGCGCGACATCCTTGCCAGAACAATATATGGAGGGCAGATATCGATCATCATCGGATTAACCGCCATGCTGGTTGAAGTTATTGTAGGTGTTACCATAGGAGCGATAGCTGGTTATTTTGGGAGCTGGCCGGATAGTGTGTTGATGCGTATCACTGAAGCTATATATGTCATTCCGCAAATTTTTCTGTTATTAGTAATGGCGCGTTATTTCTCTTCGTCTATTCCCAATCTCAAAATTCTTGGGCGGACTTTCAGCGGTAGCGTCCTCGTGATCGTGTTTGTTATCGGCATAACCAGTTGGCCGTACCTGGCGCGCCTCGTACGTGCACAATTTCTATCGATAAAGGAGAATGATTATATTTTAGCAGCACGAGCCACAGGCACTTCGACCAAAGATATTATTATAAGGCACGTACTTCCCAATAGTTTTGCTCCGATCATCGTTTCTGCTACACTCAGTGTTGCATCAGCCATTACTCTGGAAGCCTATATCAGCTTCCTTGGGTTGGGAGTGCGCCCACCGACAGCGACCTGGGGCAATATGCTGGAAGGTGCTTACAACTATATTGAATCCGCCTGGTGGCTATGGTTTTTCCCTGGGTTATTTATTGCCCTGATTGTATTAAGCATCAACTTCCTGGGTGACGGGTTACGGGATGCGCTTGACCCGCACAGCCGGGCAGCTTAATGATAAGGCAATCTGTCATGGATTCAAATATAGGAACGGACAGACCTAGAATCTTAGAAATCAATGATCTGCGAACCCGTTTTCACATCGCAGAAGGTACGGTATACGCCGTTAATGGTGTTTCATTTCATCTCGACCAAGGTGAGACGATTGGCGTGGTGGGTGAAAGCGGTTGTGGAAAATCAGTAACGATGATGTCAATTATGAGGCTTATTCCCATCCCACCAGGGGAGATTGCCAGTGGACAGGCTATTTATAATGGAAGGGATCTGCTAAAACTCGATGAACATGAGATGGAGGAAATTCGGGGTAAAGATATCGCCATGGTTTTCCAAGACCCGATGACGGCTTTCAACCCGGTACTAACAATTGGAAGGCAGCTTGGCGAGCCACTTCGAATCCATCTGGGAATGGATAAAGGTCAAATCCAGCAACGCAGTGTCGAGCTACTTGAAAAAGTAGGTATTCCTGAACCGGCTAATCGACTGAAGGATTACCCACACCAATTCTCGGGTGGGATGCGCCAACGGGCGATGATTGCCATGGCCCTTACGTGTTCGCCATCGATCCTGATTGCAGATGAACCCACCACAGCATTGGATGTTACCATCCAGGCGCAGATTGTGGAGCTGGTTCTATCGATCAGAGCTGAGATGAATATGTCGGTGATATGGATCACGCACGACCTTGGAGTGGTTGCAGAAATTGCCGAGCGAGTGCTGGTGATGTATGCTGGATTTATTGTTGAAGAAGCTGCAATCGATAATTTATATTCGGATCCCAGGCACCCCTATACCCAGGCACTACTGGCGGCCCTACCAAGGGTGGACCTGCGGCGTGAGAAGCGCTTACGTTCGATCCCTGGTGCCCCTCCCAACCTGCTGGTTGCGCCGAAAGGCTGCCCGTTTGCAGCGCGATGTGAGCTGGTATTTGATCATTGTTTGGCGGAGATGCCGCCGCTCATCCCGGTTGCACCAAATCGACATACAGCAGCCTGTTGGATCGACTTGACTACTGGTAAACCGCGATAAATTTTCAGGAGATCGAATTTGACCTTACCGTCACCTAACCCCGTAGAAGTTAATCAACCGCTGATACAGGTTCGCCAGCTAAAAAAGTATTTTCCGGTCCGCCAAGGGTTGATTATTGAAAAAGAAATCGGCTCAGTTAAAGCGGTGGATGGGATTACCTTTGATATTCTCCGTGGTGAGACGTTGGGTTTGGTAGGTGAGAGCGGTTGTGGAAAAACAACAGCCGGGCGGACTATCCTTGGGCTTTATCCAATGTCTGGTGGCTCGGTGTCCATCGCTGGCATTTCATTGGAAAATGCTAACAAAGCTCATATGAAACTCCTGCGCCGAAAAGCACAAATGATCTTTCAAGATCCTTACGCTTCACTCAATCCACGTTGGACGGTAAGCGCGATCATCGGTGAGCCATTACGGGTGCACAATCTGCTTCCAAATGAAAAGGCCCGGGACGAACAAGTTCATGAGCTGATGTTGAAGGTGGGGCTGAGCCCTCGCCTGATCAATCGTTTTCCACATGAGTTTTCTGGTGGCCAGCGACAACGAATCGGTGTCGCACGTGCTTTGGCGTGTAGTCCGGAATTTATCGTGTGCGATGAACCAATTTCCGCCTTGGATGTCTCAATTCAGGCACAGGTGGTCAATTTATTGGAAGAACTGCAAGATGAGTTTAATTTGACGTACCTGTTCATCGCCCATGATTTAAGTATGGTCAGGCATATATGCGACCGGGTGGCTGTCATGTACCTCGGTATCATCGTTGAATTAGCCGAACGCAATGAGCTCTATGAAAATCCATTGCACCCGTATACTCAGGCATTGCTTTCATCAGTGCCAATTCCAGACCCCAAGCGTGATCGACAACGCCATCGCATTATCTTAAAAGGGGAAATACCCAGCCCAATCAATCCGCCCAGTGGGTGCAGATTTCATCCACGCTGCAGTATTGCTGTGGAGCGATGCGCAATCGATATCCCTGAATGGCGCGAAATCACACCAGGCCATTGGGTTGCCTGCCATTTAGCGCAAGCTCCTTCTAATTAATTTAATTTTATACTATATATACCGCTGGTAGATTCTGTGGGTCTTATAGAAATCGATCCCCAGGTCACGCAGCTCTCGCTGCATGCGATCGTTTTCGACCCCTATCTGGACAATTTCAGCATCTTCGAAGCCGCCCTCGAGGATGCTTTTTTGCATCTCGCTGAATAATATCGCTGTACCGCCCAACCCACGGTAATCCTTAAGGATTCCGGTGCCATTGATATTGACC
>JBGOYO010000187.1:0-6265 GCA_041479715.1 Anaerolineae bacterium | reverse complement strand
GGGGTACACCCGGCCACATCCCGAACCCGATCGTTAAGCCTGTCAGCGCCGATGGTACTTGGTGGGTAACTGCCTGGGAGAGTAGGTCATTGCCAAGGGACTTTATTGTTTTAAACGCAGCTCCCCGCCCATTACTGGTAGGGGAGTTTTTGCATTTTAAAAGTGGCACCCCCTGCGAAGGGGAGGGCAGGGAGTGCCTGTGGAACCCGTGGACGTGCGCTGTGGACCTTTAAGGTGGGCGTTTTACCCTGTTGACCGTACGCACGTCCAATGTCATATCCGAGCCTTGCAGAGGATGGATTAATTCTTCATTACCAGAGGCAGCAGCGTGCGGTACCATAAGGCGGTGGTGGTCAGCGTGGAGCTGGCGGATAAATCTGGGTTGCCCTGTGATGTTGCAGTGATTACCACAATATCCATTTCACCATTGGCTGCTTCGACCGGAATTAGGACGTGGACCAGCAAGTCAGTCTGTTCTCCAGGTGCCAAAGTGGCCTTGGTAACAGGTAGATCTATATCCCACTCGTTCCCTGAGAATGTCAAATTGTAGGTATCAGTGATGCTTCCTGTATTGGTTAAGTGTAGAGTGTACGTAATGGTTTTTCCAGGCGAACCGGAAAGTTCGGAAGATGTTGGCCCAAACTCCATCTTGTATTCGTGTGGAATTACAGTCAGCAGAACTGGAACAAAGCTTGCGCCGTAGGGCGTATCGGTATCCACCCGTAACCTTGCCCTGTATTCACCAGGCGTTAGTTCAGGCAGCTGGGTATCAAAGGCGATCTGGATGACACTGGTTTCTCCTGTTTGGAGAGTACCCGAGACAGGCTCTTCGCTGAACCAATTCACATCGGTGGGTGTCTTGTAGCAAAACTCGGCTGGGCGATACCAGTTGAAGTCATTGGCATAAACACTACCGTATGCTCCTCCAACAGACCAGATATATCCACCATCTAGCGCAGGGGTGCAAAAACTCGATTGGAATCCAATATCATTTGGGGTTGGATCACCCAGGTCGTGCCAGGCGCTATATGGCCAGGCGGTGTAATCAAGGACCTGTACAAGTGAGGTTTGTTCAAAATAGCTTCCACCTGGTTTGTCCCCTCCTATGGCATATAGATACTTTTCCGTAGCCGCCAGGCCAAAAACTGATTGCTCACTATTGAACGAAGGACCTTGATCCCAATTGTTGGCAGCCATATCATAGCGCTGGGTGAGGTTAGATTCATAGCCAGGAGGTCCTGCTAAATTATAACCACCTACCAGGTACAAGTAATTATCGACCTGAGTCCAACCTGAACCATAGGTAGGCGCTGGCATGGGTGCTCCACCACCGGCATACCATTTGTTCGTGAGAATGTCGTACACATCAACTCTATAATTCGAAGCATCATAACCACTTACCAGGTATAGATGGTCATTCCACGCTCCCAATGCTTCCACGGAAGTAAACCGAGGCATATATTGACCAAGCGTCCAGGTATCAGTTGCTATATCGTAGATATAAAGAGTGTGATAGTTATTCACCTTATAATCGAAACCTCCGGCAACATAGATTTTATCCTTATAGCATGTTGCAGCCGCAAAATCCAATTGCTGGGGCAGAGGTGTCAGACTCACCCATAGGGATGTGTCTACATCATATCGCCATAAATAATCAACCGGGACGAGCCAATCCTTCTGTCCACCAATCAAATAAAAGCTGTTCAGGTTATCGGCGCACTGGGCTGAGGCAGAAGCAGATACTGGCTGGGGAATAGGAGTTCCATCATACCAGCCAGGCGAGGTGGGCAGATTAGTAAGTGGTTTATTTTCTTTCCTGAACGGACCATAATCGATTTCAGAAATATTGTAAGTAGCTGCCCAGCCGCCCGGGTTGGTTAATGTCAATGGCATGCTCCCTTGCAGTCCCTGTTCCAGTGTGATTGCCAATGTCTCGGGTGATGCTTGAACTTCTCCCGCTGGAAGGCTGAAATCCAGCCGGACAGTATCATTAGGTATCACATTCACCTGAGAGGCTACCTGTTCATAACCGGGCAAGGTGCTGGTAAAGATATGTGTATCGGGGGGAGAGAATAGGAAGTATAAGCCATCCCCTATCATGGGGTCTAATGGGGTTGGCACGGTTTTCGTTTCCTGGCCATTATCGCCGTTAACATTAACATCATTCAGGAAAAATCCGGTATTTGCGTCCGTTACATTGCCTACTACCATTCCACCTGGCTGCGCGTTACAGCCCCAAGTGCCGATGAGGAATTTATCTACTTCCCACCACCATTCGTAATTCGCATTGTAGTAATGGAAGCGGATCATGACATTGGGCTGACCAGCAGCAAGAGCTGAGATATCCAACATGGCCTGAGCTGGTCCTCGATCACTTCCTTTGTCACGCATCCATACATTGGTCCATGGTCCACTGCTCCCATGAATGCTGACATCTACGGCAGCTATCTCACCCGAAACATAATTGAAATCATAATTGAATGCCAGGTTTACTGTGGAGAAGTTAGAAAAATCCAATACAGGTGAGCGCAACTCGGTATCCATATTCTTCTGACCTGCATGATCGCTGTCTGCAATGGCAAAATTACCTCCGCCACCCGTCAGATTGCCTCGCCCACCCGGATCATCAAATGTCCATACTGCACCAGTCCCTGCATTATCGATCACTGTCCATCCAGGTGGCAATTGTTTAGACTCGAACTGCTCAGCCAGACCATTGATGTAAAACTGGTATCCCACCGGGCAGTCGCCGGGATCTGGTACCACGCTTAGATCCAAGCTGAGATCTCCTGACAAGGGTGGAATGGTAACTTGGGTTGGCAGATAGCCTGGCAGGTAGGAGTCCACTTTGAGGGTGTAGGTGATTCCTTCTGCCAGTGTGAGACCGTATCTACCCGTTTGGGGATTACTCCAAGTATCATTCATCGGTGCAGGTGGATTAACCGGATTTCCTAGGACGGTGAGGTGCGCATACAGAGGGTAACCTGCGATGCTGTCATGCACGATGCCTGAAACACTATGCGAGGCTACGTTGGGCAGGGTGAAATCCTGTACCGTGTTTGTGCCTGAAATGACGCCAATATCGTTAACGGATACCATCCCAAAGCCATATGCCATGGCATTCATCTGGTAGGTGCCACTATAGACGCCCATATTATAGCCACCCATGGCATCGGTGGTGGTCTGGAAGGTGATGGTCGGGCTGGAGGACGCCCATATTGTAGCGCCTGGTAGCGGATTAGCACTTTCGTCGCTAACTAGACCAGATATTGTCCCTGAGCCTTGATATTTCAGAGCCAGCCGCACGGCAGCCAGAGCGTCGATCGTGCCATAACCCCAGTCATTATTCGGTCCAGTGACATAGTTTCCTCCGCATTCTGACCCCATTTGCCCGCTGAGCGGAACAGCGGTATGCTTGATGATGTCATTGGTGATTTCCACCTGGCCACGAAGCAGTGGGTTTGCGGACCACAGTAACCCAACCAGACCAGTCACATGCGGACCGGACATGCTGGTACCAGTATCATACCCATAACCCCCCCCTGGCCAACTAGAACGTATGTTTTCACCGGGCGCTAAGACATCCGGGAAAGTTCCCGCATCCGTTAAGGAAGGGCCACGACTGCTGAATCCAGTTAATTGCCCTGGATAATCAAAGGCATGGTTGGTGGAACCGGTGGTTAATACTTCTGCGTAATCAGCTGGAGAGATCACAGTGGAACATCCGGGTCCCGAATTTCCCGCAGAGGCTTCTACCAGGATACCAGCAGCTTGCAGCGCGTCTATTTCATCACGGAATGATCCGACTCCTCCATACCAACCCCAGGAATTGTTAATCGCATCCGGAGCCTTGGCAGGATCTGGATTTTGCCTATTCAAATCCCAGGGGGCCAGGTCCCATTCGAAGCATTCCTCTCCCCATTCTATGGTAGTCCCAAAGTTTGCATCATGATTCTTGCAGTGAATGGTCTGGGCGCCTGGTGCCACACCAATCTGGTTGGCTCCCCGTCATCACCCAACATCGTCCCGGTTGTGTGGGTGCCGTGCCCATTATTATCGCCCGGTGAGTTTGGATATGCTCCAGTAGCGTCCCACCAGTTATAGTTGTGATCCCATTGAGTACAGGATGGTGGGTTCAAGCAGCCACGATAATGTCTGGCAATCGCTGGATGGGTCACATCCACACCGGTGTCGTTGCCAGCCAGCACGATACCCTGCCCGGTGATGCCCAATGCCCATACCTGATCAGCTTTGATGAAGCTGATATTGGGCTCCACGGAAGTTGGATTTAGGCTGGTAACAGGAGAAATGATGGGTTCAATGGCTTGAAAGTGGCTGTTGGGGGTGAGGCGCGCCACATCAGGCCGGGCTGCCACTTGATAGAGCAACGTCTGATCCCCACCACGGACCAGGATATTATTGGCTATATAAAAGGAGCGGTATTCTATGCCCTGTACTTCCAACCAGGTAATTAAATCCTTTTGAGTCCGGTCCGCGGTTGCTCTAAGCGTCTCAAATACAAAACGCCCCTTTTCTTCCTTGGAAGTCAACTTGTAAGCTGGGCTAAGGTCAGCTTTTTCTGTCATCCAGATAAAAAAGTCGGCTTTACCTTTGGTATTAAGCTCTTTGATCAGTTCGGGATCAATTTTATGAGCATCCAGGGTTGTCAACCCGGCTGAAATCGTGTCAGTTTGATTGTTGCTTACCGCTAGCTCAGCTCTAACGGGAGCTAAGCTGTCCGCCAATAACACCATGCCTGTGCCCAATAGTACCAGAGCGCAGGTAAGAACTAAGCGTTTCGATATTTTCATTTTATTTGCCTCCATAATACTTATTCTGATGAATGATTACTTATATTCAACCAGCAGGATGAGGCAGCCTTGTTTTCTGGCAGATGGACTATGGTGAATATCAAATTCCGCCCGCTGTATCTTCTCTACCCTCCCTCCTTATTCTCGCCACCAGGAGCTTCCTCCTATGGTGGGGATGCATCTTCCCATGTTGAGCTTTCTGAGGGTTCCAGACTATACAAGAATTCGGTCAGCGCTGCCAGGCTAGGAAAGCCCATCTTTTCAGCTGTGTCATCCCTAACCTGCTGGGCACGCCACTCCACGCCATTGTTCTTAACCCTCTACAAGCGCGGTAGGTAAGCCTGATAATCACTTGTTTCTATAAACTGTTTATATCAAACAGGTAACAGGTAATTCTCAGGAAACATTAAAAACTTACATTGGCTTCTAAAACACCGACTAGTCATCCGCCCTATGAACCGCGATGCCAGCAGTGATGAGTCTGGAGCGGTTTTATTCCATGCACTTATAATATAGAAAAGCAAGGAGAAAGTCAAGTAGTAGTTATTCTAGTTTGTGTAACAACAGGGGTCGGCAACCGGATGGACTTAGCCAGGGAGCAGCTTGATGAAGCTGCCTATAAGGCGGCAGAAGCGCACGGGCGCGAAGGCGATGTCTTTGATGTGCTAGGCAGGTTGGAGCAAGAGATAAAATCCTCGGATACGAGCCAGCAGGTGTCTTCATTAAATTGACAGAAACCTATACTTCGGTTAAAATCCCTCTCGACGTTGAGGAATCGCTCTTTGGATGGATGGTGAACCTACACTATTATCGATGACTGATCACAGGATTGAATTCAAAACCTGGCTCGGCTGAGAGCGTGAACGTCAGCCGGGTTTTTTTGTCTCTATGCCCGGCGATCAGGATTTTTGAACGTGCAAGGAGGTGAGGAAGTTGACCACGGTAAATCTACGCCCGAACGAGTCGCAAGACGCACTGCTCAAACGCTTTCGCAAGAAAGTAGCCAAAAGCGGTATCTTGAGCACGGTACGCCGCAAGCGCTGGTTCGTTTCGAAAAGTGAGTTACGCCGAATTCAAAAAAAGAAGGCCATTCGCCGCATCAGGCGAAAGGAACGACCAGAGATGGAATGAGCTCGTTTGAGCGAGAGGTTCTGCCACTCATCAGGGTAGCAGGCCTATTTATCAGGAGGCATGCATGACGAAAGAGGAAGATAAGATTGTCGTCGAAGGCACGGTAATTGAAGCCCTGCCTGGGACGCAATTTAAAGTGCGCCTGGAGACGGGGCACGAAGTCCTGGCATATCTCTCAGGGAAGATGCGCAAGTACTATATCCGCATCTTGCTCGGAGATAGTGTGCGGGTGGAAATGTCGCCTTATGATCTCACCCGTGGCCGGATCGTTTACCGTCACAAAAAGAATCGCGAAGGTGAGCCTGAAGTCGAATAACCTGCAT
>JBGOYO010000186.1:0-6290 GCA_041479715.1 Anaerolineae bacterium | reverse complement strand
TGCAGATTTGCTCCGCCAGCGGCTGGGACAAAGACTGACACCCGTTGAGATAGCTGAATACCATATGCGTGCCAGCCAGTGGTATGAAAACCATAGCCTGGATATTGAAGCTTTTCAGCATGCGGCGGCCGCAGGTGAAGTCGACCACGCTATACATCTAATTGAAGGAAAAGGAATCCCGCTGTACCATCGGGGTGCATTGGTTTCTCTACTGAACTGGCTGGAGTCGCTGCCAAAGACGGAACTTGATAAAAGACCTGTGCTATGGTTGATCTATGCCAGAGCATTAACGTCTTCCGGCCAAGCGAGCGGTGTCGAAGAAAAACTTCAGGCTGCTGAAACCGCTTTGCAAGGCGACGAGTTGAGCGTCGAAGCCCGGGACATTATAGGAAGTATTGCCAGCAACCGGGCTACCTTGGCGTACACTAAGTACCAGCCAGACACGGTCATTTTTCAAGCGCAGCGCGCGCTGGAGTATTTGAATCCGGATAACCTGCCGACCCGCACAATTACAACCTTTACATTGGGAGTCGGCTTTATGCAGAAGGGGGACCGCACAGCGGCCACCCAGGCCTTTACGGATGCCATATCCATCAGCCAGAAAACTGGTCATACCTTCGTGACTTCCATAGCCACTATGGCCCTTGGCAATATGCAGTTTATGGAAAACAAACTCTACCTGGCTGCTGAGACCAACCGGCAGGCCTTGCAACTTTTTGGCGCTCAACCATTGCCAATTGCCTGCGAAGCACATTTTGGCCTAGCCCAAATATGCTACGAGTGGAACGACCTGGATGCTGCTGAGCAGCACGGGCAGCAAGCCCTCCAACTGGCACTGCAATTTGATAAAGTTATTGACAGATACGTTATCTGTGAGGTATTACTCGCCCGACTGAAACTGGCCCAGGGAGATTTGGCCGGTGCGACTGCCTTGTTAGCGGAGACCGAGCAATCAGTTTGCCAGAATAATTTTGTGCATCGCGAACCTGAAGTTGCGGCCGCACAGGTAATGGTACTGCTAAAACAAGGAAAGCTGGCGGCTGCCGCCGATCTGGCAGGGAAATACGAGCTTCCCCTCATCCAGGCTCGAGTACTCCTTGCCCAGGGAGAGACATCTGTGGCACTGGCGGTTCTGGAACCTTTGCGTCAACAGATGGAAGCAAAGGGTTGGCAGGATGAAAGGCTAAAGGTGATGGTCCTGCAGGCGGTCGCTCTGCATACTCATGGCGAGAAGGATAAAGCAGTGCAAATGCTGTGCGAGGCTCTGGCGCAGGCTGAGCCGGGCGGGTTCATACGACTCTTTGTGGACGAAGGTGCCCCAATGGCTCAATTATTGCGCGAAGCGGCTTCTCGTGGGGTTATGCCGGACTATATCGGTAAACTGCTTTCTGCGTTTGAAGCTGAGCTGCGGAAAAGCGGAGGCAAACCTGATCTACCCCTTGCCCAGCCCCTGATCGAGCCATTGAGCCAACGCGAGCTAAAAATACTACAACTGATTGCCCAGGGGTTATCGAATCGCGAGATTGGCGAGAGGCTTTACCTCGCCCTGGATACGGTCAAAGGTCATAACCGCAATATTTTTGACAAACTGCAGGTTAAAAGCCGCACCGAAGCCGTCGCCCGCGCCCGTGAGCTGGGTTTGTTGTAAGGTTTAATTTTCCTCAATATTTCCCCGCAATAACTAAAAACAACACCTATAACCAACACTAAAGTGTCTGTTCGTTAACACTGTGTGGGGGATATTATCCTTGTACATCGAGCATGTGGCGCAGACTGTAATAACCGGCCATAAAAGGAGAAGAGAGATGTCAAGCGAACTCAACCCAAAAAATGACCCGAGTCAACCCGTGGTATATCAGATCAGGATCAAGGGTCATCTGGGTAGTCAATGGACAGACTGGTTTGAAGGCCTGACCATCACGCTAGAAGAGGACGGCGATACGCTATTAACTGGTCCAATCATTGACCAAGCCGCGTTGCATGGATTGCTGAAAAAAGTGCGTGATCTGGGCATGCCCTTGGTCTCAGTCAACCGGGTCCAACTCAATGAAACTAATTCATCTCGTTCAATAAAGGAGAAAAAATGAACACAGGGAGAAAGAACGCAATAAGTGCGGGGGTATTGTTTATTATCGCAGACCTAGTAGGATTCTTAAGCTTACCATTTATGGCACCCGTGAATGCTGCGAATTATCTTGGAAGTGTTTCCACAAATAGGAACCTGGTAGCGACAGGAGCGGTTCTTTTATTTATCGGTGGCGCTGCCGCGATTGGCATCGCAATTTCGCTGTATCCTGTGCTAAGAAAATACAATGATGGCCTCGCTCTAGGATCTGTTGGATTCAGGACTGTCGAGGGAGTGTTCGATTTTATCGGTGTACTGGGCTTACTGATTTTAATAACATTAAGCCAGCAGTTTGTAGGCGCTAGAGCTCCAGATTCATCACACTTCCAAACCTTAGGCGTATTGACCGTTTCCGGATTTCATTGGGCAGTCAACGTTGTGAAGCTGATGGCTTTTTCCATCGGGTGTCTGCTTTATTACATCATATTCTATCGAACAAAACTAATTCCTCGATGGTTGTCGGGTTGGGGGTTTATAGCTGCCCTAATGACCATGTTGTCAGCTGTGTTAGTCATGTATGGTCTCATCGCTCCTTTTTCTACAGCACAAGTAATTTTTAACCTCCCGATACTCCCACAAGAATTGGTTCTTGCAGTATGGCTGATCGTCAAAGGATTCAATCCATCTGCCATCGCTTCTCAGTCTTCGAAAGCCGCGGCGAACGAGCTGTTGAGCGCGGCATAGATTTGCACTATAGGGGAGAGGGAGGGCTGAAGGTGCTCACCCTCTCCCCGCTCAATACCATATAAATGCTCGTGGAATAAACCTTAAAAAGCGGACACAAAAAATCATAAGGAGAAAGCAAAATGTTAAAAAAAGGTTCTACCAACCTCTCAAAGAATCTGTTAAGACTGACTATTGGGGGAGGAGTAGCATTCTGGGCTTTTACCGTCGCATTTTCCCTGCTTCCCATGATGGCGGAGTTCAGAGCTGCCCTTTCAATTTCTTATATTTCAGGCGCTATTGTTAATCCTTTATTTGGTGGTCTGATTATCAGCTGCTGCTTCAGCTATTTCTTGATTCGTTTTTTTGACAAGATTCCAACAAAGAATCCAATTCTAAAATCCGTGATATTAGGCTTCGTCGCCCTAGGCATTAATTTTATCTTGCTCGGAGTTTCCGCAAGTCGTACGATTGATGCCTTACATATCTTCCTCATCGGAGTAATGCTTAACATACCAAGGTATCTCTTTTTTGGAATAGTTGTTGGCTATCTTTACAAAGGACTGTACGGGTCAACGCGCATATATATTGAGGGCCAAGGTTTATCCGGCTATTCCTTATTCAAAGGAGAAAAAAATGAATCCGACCTCTAAAATCGCTAGAACTGCCGGCTTGCTTTATTTACTTTACGTGATCACCTCGGTCATCGCCAATCTATTCGGAAAATTTGTGTTCGTGGAAGCACCGGTCACTGTCAATCACATCATGACCCATGCATTTCAATTCCGCATCGGTTTTGTGATCAATCTGTTCTCAGTTGTATTTTTCGTAGTCGCAGCCTGGGCTTTGTACGTGCTATTGAAACCGGTGAATAAAGACTTGGCATTACTTTTCCTGTTATTTAATGTTGCCGGTTTTGCTGTCTGGTTATTCAGTTCACTTTGCCTGTTTGCCAGCCTGGTGATCTTGAACGGGGTAGAAACCATCACAGTGTTCCAGCCAGATCAACTGCAGGTGCTTGCAGTGTTTTTTGTCAATTTATATAAAACTGGGGTCGTTATCGCCCAGGTACCTTATGGCGTCTGGCTCTTTCCACTCGGTTATCTGGTTCTAAAATCGGGCTTTCTTCCAAATATCCTTGGGGTGCTATTAATCGCGGATGGCATTTGTCAATTCGTATATGTTTGCCAGCGTTTCATCTTTCCTGATCTCGGGATCATCGCTTATCCCTGTTTGGTGATCAGTTTTATTGCTGAGGTCTCCCTGGCTTTGTGGCTTGCCATCAAGGCCGTGAAACCCCGGTTGATTCCTGAATAAAGAAAAGAGAAAAGATGAAAAACTCAAAAGGCATCTGGAAAAAGGTATTCGTACTGACCCTGGTGGGAGGTCTGGCCTTCTGGCTGGCAAACTTCGCAATCTCGCGAACCGCCATTGCGGCAGAATACAGGGCTGTCATGTCAATTTCTTATTATCCAATGCTGCTTGAATCCTTGATCGGTGGCTTGATCATTGGATTGTGGGTCAGTTATCCTTTGCTCCGTTTATTTGACAAGATTCCTGTAAAGGACCCAATCCTTAAATCAGTCATCCTAAGCTCGATTGTGCTGGTCATCATCACGATCCTGATGGGAGGTCCTTCAAGTTTTTATGCGACAAATAATGTCTTGCGGTACTTCGTCATCGGCACAATATTTAATGTGATCCGAATCCTTGCCCTTGGAATAGCGATAGGCTATGTGTATAAAAGGCAGTACAGGGGAATCAATCCATCTTTAGTTGCAGCAAAACCTGCCGGGTTGAAATAAGGAAGCTGCCATGCAGTCCCAGGTCACTTGTCAAAGCAAGGTGCAGGCTTCTCGAGAGTTCTCAAAGAAACTGCTTATGTTGGCGGCAGCGGGAGGTGCGGCTTTCTGGATCACTGACTTCGTAATCGCAGTCTCCCCCATCACCGCGGAGTATAAAGCCGCGTTCTCAATCTCTTTGCTTCCTGTGGCTCTGGTTGAAGCTTTGGCTGGCGGTCTGGTGATCGCATTTTGCGTCAGCTTGTTCCTACTTCGTTTCTTTGATACGGTCCCCGGTAAAAAACCAATCTTCAAGGCATTGATCCTTAGCTTTTTTGTCATGGTCATTATCGAGGTCTTATCAGCGCTTGGAAACCCAGCCCATGCCTCCGTCTACCTCCTGCTCGACACAGGAATGAATGCTCCAAGGTTTCTTGCCCTTGGATTGGTTATAGGCTATTTATTCGATAAGCAAAAAGGAAAGGTTTGAAAATGAAAGCAATTATCTGCCCAAAATACGGTTCTCCGGATGTTCTTCAGCTCCGGGAGGTGGTGAAACCAGCTCCGCAGGAAGACGAGGTGCTGATCAAAATCCATGCGGCATCCATCAATGCGCGTGACTGGCGATTCATGAGAGCTAATCCGTTCTTTATCCGCCTCGTGCCGGGAGGTTTTCTGCAACCCAAAAACAAGATATTGGGGGCTGATGTAGCCGGGTGGGTTGAGGCGGTTGGCAGAAATGTCAGACAGTTTAAGCCAGGCGATGAGGTCTTTGGGTACTTACCGAGTTCAACCGGTCGTGGCACTTTTGCCGAGTATGTATGTGCCGAGGAAAATCTAATAACGCTGAAACCGGCTAACCTGACGTTCGAGCAGGCTGCGACCGTTCCCGAAGCAGCGATGACTGCCTTGCAGGGATTACGCGACAATGGGAACATTCAACCAGGGCAAAAGGTTTTGATTAATGGCGCTTCTGGTGGTGTGGGAACATTTGCCGTGCAGATTGCCAAAGCGTTCGGGGCTGAAATCACCGCGGTGTGTAACACTAGGAATTTGGACATGGTGCGGTCGCTTGGAGCAGACCACGTCATTGATTATAAAAAAGACGATTTCACCAAAAACGGGCAGCAGTATGATCTGATCCTGGCTGTGAACGGATTTCATCCGCTTTCAGATTATCTGCGTGCATTAAAACCGGAAGGAAGCTATGTCGTCGTTGATGGTTCGATGTTTCAACTAGTCCAGGCAGCGATAAATAAGAAAAAAATCTCTAAGGTCGGGCACCAGAAAATATCTATCGTTTCGCTGGTGCAAAGCCAAGAAGACCTGATCCTTATCAAAGAATTGCTTGAATCGGAGAAAATCATGCCGGTCATCGATGCATGTTACCCGATAAGTAAAACTGTTGAGGCTTTCTGGTATTTTGAGAAAGTACATCCCAAGGGAAAAGTAGTCATCAGTGTGGTCTGATTTCCTATTTTAGTAAACATCTCGTATAGCAGAAAGAAGGAAAAAATGAAAAGACTATATACATCCATGATCATTTTGATAATACTAACAGCTTGCACAGGACTCCAGGTCGAGACACCTGAACCCACTGTGACGGTCATACCTCAGGTGAATATGCCAAATCCTGCCTCGGTCTATTGCGAGCAGAATGGGAATAAACTTGAGATTCAAACGGCTGTTGATGGCAGCCAAAGTGGAGTATGTATTTTTAC
>JBGOYO010000185.1:0-6295 GCA_041479715.1 Anaerolineae bacterium | reverse complement strand
GGAATAAAGAGCCCATTATGGCGTCAGATTCTGGCTAGTGTGCTCGAAGCTGAATTGATAACGGTTGAAGTAGTTGAGGGGGCAGCCTACGGTGCGGCCCTGCTGGCGGGGGTTGGCGCCGGTGTGTGGTCGAATGTAGCCACTGCATGCAAGCAGGTAGTGAGGCTGGCAGAAAGCACTAACCCAAATGAAAGACAAGTCGTGATCTATCGTACCATGTATCCGCTTTATGGCGAACTGTATCCTGCGTTGAAAGCTACTTTTCAAAAGATGGGGTAAATTATGATGAAAGACAATGGACCAGGATTATTCAAAAAATTCTTTCAGGAATTCAGCTCCCTGACGGTGCTCATTTATAATTAATTGCCAGTGATGGGCAGCCTCTAGAAGGTTGATTGCACTGCAAAAAGTGATACTCTTATATAAGTAAGATAATAATGTAAATTCTTCTTAGCGCCCAAAACTGATATTGTAATTGAGGAGAATAAACGTGTATTTCGACCTTCCACTTGAAGAATTAAAAGTCTATAAGCCAGATCGTCAAGAACCTTCCGACTTCGACGCATTTTGGTCAGAAACCATTGCCCAAGCCAGAGGGTTCCCATTAGCAGCACAATTTGAGCCAGTTGATTATCGGCTTCAAACACTTGAGACTTATGATGTCACATTCAATGGCTACGGCGGTCAAAAAGTGAAAGGGTGGTTCCTACTACCACGACAACGTACACAGCTACTCCCATGTGTGGTTGAATACATTGGTTATGGGGGTGGCCGCGGGTCTCCATATAATTGGCTATTGTGGAGTAGCGTCGGATACGCTCACTTAATCATGGATACACGAGGACAGGGAAGTGTGTGGCTGCAAGGTGATACTCCCGATATTCCAGCCGAAGGCTCAAACCCTCATTTTCCAGGTTTCATGACCTTGGGTGTTCTCGATCCGAAAACATATTACTACCGGCGTGTTTTTACAGATTCTGTACGCGCAGTTGAGGCAGCAAGAAGCCATCCATCGGTCGACCAGTCTAGAATTGCTGTCACGGGTGCCAGTCAAGGAGGTGGAATCTCATTAGCAGTGAGCGGTCTCGTGCCCGACATCACAGCCGCCATGCCGGATGTCCCATTCCTTTGCCACTACCGGCGTGCTACCGAAATCACGGATGAAAGCCCTTACTCAGAAATTGCCCATTATTGTAAGATACATCGAGATCATATAGATACTGTATTAAATACCCTATCCTATTTCGATGGCCTAAATTTTGCAGTGCGCGCACATGCCAAAACCCTGTTCTCTGTAGGATTGATGGATATGACTTGCCCTCCATCTACGGTCTTCGCTGCTTTTAATCATTACGCTGGTTCGAAACAGATTAGAACCTGGACTTATAATGATCATGAAGGTGGAGAAGCTTTTCAAACAATTGAAAAAGTTAAATTCCTGACTGAATTATGGGGAACAGGGATTTTATAGATTCTTACTAAAAAACATAACAGCGGCTCAAAATAATAAGCTGGCAGCTGAACCGCTTAATATCTGCGCATGCTTGATGAATTGATCTGAATTTCTATTTTTAGAGGCTGCGGACGGGTAACTGAAAAAAGCCTTAAGCATTCCAGGTGGTTACCAGCACGTCCGTGCCGCGACTCTGGGATGTAAATAATGTGAACAGCCCACTCCCGATCACATCAGCCTAAGCGGGTCAGGCGGTTGGCTACATCATGTGCAAAGCGTTGGATGTGTTCCTGTACAAAGGGGATAATTTCTATCACCGGAGAGAGGATCAAGGGGGTCAGGTCCATTGCATAAGATAACCCGGTGGTGATATCCACTCCGTGGGATTCAAAATATGTGGCATTTGCGCGCCGCCGTCCGAGGCTCGCCAGGTCATAGCGCTTGCCACCAGAGATCTGCGAATCGTAGACTTCCAGCAAAGCTGCCTGCATATTTGGATGTGCAGACAGGTCGAACGAGACTTTATCGTCATCCACCATCCAATCGAGGTCGCGCCAGACTTCGCATCCATAGAGCTTCTGTGGTCGCTCTTCTTCTGGCAGGCTGCGGATAGCAGCGATGAGTTTAAGCGCCGCACCAACATGCGTGTCATGTTTATCGGCGAGATTGTGAGTGTACACAAATTGGGGATGGGCAGCCTTCAAGATCTGGGCAAGGTCATCGATCGGATGTTGGTCTGATCCGTCCACAATATCCTTGCTGGGGTAATCCAACATCACCTGGCTGGCATATTCGCCAATGAAGGCGGCTTTCCTCTGTTCCTTGAAGCGCACCATTCGCATGGTTTCATCGGTATAAGCCTGGTAAAGCCCTTCACGCGGTGAGCCGCGCCCATCGGTCAGCACAACCCCGGTGAACCATTTGTCTTCCTGTTGGAAGCATTCCAGGATTGCGGCAGCTGCCATGATCTCGATATCATCTTGGTGGGCGCTGACTGCCAGATGGGTTGTACGGACGAGTGCCGTTTCGACGGGCAGCCCGTCGGGGACGAATACTTCTGCAGTGGGAATGTGTAAGTGCATACTACGCTCCTAAGTCTGAAACCGGGTTATTGGGGATATCATTGATCGGCAATATATCGACTTCTTGCTGCCTCTTCGGGTACTTCGAAAGAGACAGTCGGGCTGGCGGCTGCGCCTGTATTCAGAGCCGTAATGATCTCACGGTAGTGATCTACGGGGTCAGAAAGTACAGTTTACCCATTTTTATACTATTGTCAATATTTTCTAATTATTCGAGGAATCCTAACTGCCACCAATCTATCGATGAATGCTCATAGGTAAGAATTATACGGAATGGCAGGCTGAGCATAATACTTTTAACTTATCGGGCTATACTTATAGGGGTATATTTTGGAAAATGAATGAACTGGTTCACTCATCATGTTAACCCCACTACTTCCGACAGTGCTGCTGAGTTTTTATACTACGAAGAGAGACCGGGCAGGGAAGCCTGCTGGAGAGCACATACCAGCAGATTTCTTCATGGCAGCTTGATTGGGAGTCCTGTTGTTTTTAGTGCTGAAGAATTGCATCGGGTGGAGTCGCCCATGCTGCTATTGATCGGTGGGCAGAGTGTTATTTACGATCCTGAACGTATTTACCGGCGAGCGATCGGGATGATACCAAATATTGAAGCAGAAATAATTCCTGACGCATCCCATGGCCAAAATGCCGAAAAATCTGAATTCGTGAACGCGCGAATTCTCCAATTCTGCCGGTCGAAAGGTGAGCTTTGATATCCCGCATTTTGATGTGAAAGGAGAAATTAATGGATAGTCCGATTAATCTTTTCAAGACCTCCAAAGGCCAGGCTGAGTATTTTACAGCTTACGATGCTACCATGCAACTTTGGCCAGTCCAAAACGAATCGCACTTTGTCACCACACCTTATGGTCGAACGCATATCATTTCATGCGGCCCAGAAGATGCCTTTCCATTAGTGCTGCTACACGCTGGACAGGCAAGCTCAACGATGTGGTTCCCAAACATTGCCAAACTGGGCGAGAAATTTCATGTGCTGGCTATCGACACCCCCGGAGAACCTGGTAAGAGCGTCCCTGCGCGCCAGAATGCCACACGGCATGATTGTGCCGCCTGGCTGGAGGGAATTTTGGATACGTTGGGAATTTCCAGAACTCACATGATGGGTTTATCGCGCGGTGCATGGTTGACATTAAACCTTGCTCAGCAGGATCCACAACGTCTGGAACGAATTGTGCTACTTAGTCCAGCGGCGTCTTTTGTCGCCCTAAACTCGTTTTTTTCGGCTGTAGCTCAGGCCGTGATGCGGGTACCGACGCGGTTCGTCTCTAAGTTTGCGCTCAACTCATGGGTGGCGCGCGGATTCAAAGTTAATGACGTGTTTGCCGAGCAGTTCATGATAGGCCTACAAAATTGGAATTGGGCCGTTAATACCGGTGGCTATTCAGGGATCATGCCCTGCACATTTACCGACCAGGAGCTTGGTCAAATATCCCAACCAATTTTGCTTCTCATCGGTGATCAAGATAGGCTAAACCCGCCGAAAGCCCTCGAGCGTGCAAGGCAAACGATTACGCATCTCGAGGCGGAAGTCATACCGCATGCCGGTCACTTCCTGAACATGGAACAACCCGATGCAGTGAGCGCACGGATAATCAAATTCCTTACGCAAGGGTGAATGGATGGATCAGATTTGACGAGAGTGATGCCATTCAACAATGGTTCCAGGCGGGCAACGGATTCACGGCTAGAAAACCGACTCGTTTTGCCTGAAACGGCAAAATATATCTAAAGAACCTCGCCGATCCTGCCGCTACCGCGGAGGCACACCTCTGTGCATCAAATTCCAAGCAGTAATATCATACATGTTGACGAATAACTTTTCGAAACTCGAAGGATTATACAAATATTATGAAATATCTAGCCATAGAAACAGAATTAAATAAAGGGGGAAAAAGTATTGAATCTTTGTTGGAGAGTGAAGCAAGACGAATTTATGAATTGTATCTGCAAGGGATAATAAGGGAATGTTATTTTTCGAAAGAAGGTCATAATGCAATTATGATTATGGAATGAAAAAATGAGCTTGAAGCGCATAAAACACTAAAAACATTGCCATTAGTAGAGGAAAATATAATTGAATTTCAATTATTTGCATTATTACCGTATACAGGGTTAGATAGAATATTTAATATAAGCAAATAAATATCTATTACCATGCCAATCCTGCTGATGCGAGGGGTTGGGCTTACTTAAGCAATATTGAAAGATTTCCATTCATCTTTATCAGTTAGAAGAATATCCAAGTCCAACCAGGGTCATCTAGTTAGCGTCTCAGAAGAAGAGTATATAGAACACGGTCTTCTATCTCCAAATCTGAGGAATCCCAATTTCTATATCGGGTTTGCTTCGTTCCCTAGAAATTATTAGTTCAAATCACTTAGGAGAATTGATGGGAAAGATTATCCCCTGTATCGTCTTGCGAATATTAAGCGGAGCTCTGAAAGGATAATAAATCATCCCGTTATTTCCCTTGATTCGAGTGACCCACAGTGCTGCTGCACAGTATATCGATGCTCATGAGTGAGGAATGATGGGGATATTAGACAGAGTATAATACTTTCAACTTATCGGAATCAATGAGAGAGGTACACCATGGAAAATGAAAAAACCGGTTCGCTCATCTTGACCAATGCACAACTTCAGACTGAGCTGCTGAGGTGCGAGTATTGCGAGGAGAGACCGTGCAGGGAAGCCTGCCCGGTAAACTGCTCTCCGGCAGATTTCATCATGGCGGCGCGCCTCGGGAATCCGTCAGACATCCGGCGATCGGCAGCAGAGATCATGCACGCCAACCCGTTGGGAGGAGTCTGCGGGATGGTATGCCCGGATACGTTGTGCATGGCCGCCTGCACGCGCAAGAAATTCGACGGCGCGATCAATATCCCCATGGTCCAGGCGACCATCATTGAATTGGCAAAATATCTGGGAGGAATCCCCGAATTCTCAACGCCGAAAGTAAACGGCAAAAAGGTAGCGGTGATCGGCGGCGGACCCGCCGGACTGGGTGTGGCAGCGGTATTAGGGCAGCTGGGTTATACAGTGGATATCTTCGAAGGACGTAACCGATTGGGTGGGATGATGACTCTGATTCCTGCCCACCGCCTGGACAAAAAGGTAATTGAGACGGACATCGAGTTTGTGCTTTCATTAGGAAATATCAGCGTAAAAACGGGAACCAGGGTTGAGCACCCCGAGGAATTATTGAAAATTGGGTATAAGGCTATATGCATCACCGCTGGACTTTGGAAGCCGATCGAATTGGGCATCGAGAATGAAGACCTGGCGATTAAGATGGTAGATTTATTGGCCAAGCCATATGCCCATAAATTTGAGGGGCGGGTAGCGGTCATCGGTGGCGGTGCGACGGCAATTGACTGTGCCATCACTGCCAGGCAGCAAGGCGCAAAGCACGTGGAGCTCTTCATGCTCGAAAAACTTGCTGAGATGCCCCTGACCGCCAAAGAGCGGAAGGAATTGCTGGATTTCGACATCGAGGTGAACGGGCGCATCCGGGTGAGCAAGATCATCAAGCATGGTAGGAGAGTTGCCGGTATTGAAACCATTAAGGTTGAGCTGCCTAAAGGAAAGCCATTCAGCCCGTCGAATATGGCTAATGTGCCCGGCACAGAGGGGACTAGAGGAGATTTCTCGGCAGTCATCATGGCGATTGGGATGCGGGCGGATTTCTCTCGGCCGATCGGCGAAGGTTTGTTTTACGCTGGTGATATCCTTACGG
>JBGOYO010000184.1:0-6312 GCA_041479715.1 Anaerolineae bacterium | reverse complement strand
GATCGGGTTCAGAATTTCAGCGGCCTCTTTGAGCACAATCTGGGCGTCCTCGGGAGCATTGGCGTGCAGCGACGCCAGGCGCACAGGGGTCCTACCGGCAATTTTCTCTTTTGCCAGCTCGACGATCCTGCTCAGGCTCTTCCCGCGTGTCCGCACGCGTTCAATCCCTTCCACCCTGCCATTCTGCACTTCCAGGATGGGCTTGAAGTTCAGTAACGTGCCCAAAAAGCGGGTGGCTCCCCCGATGCGTCCACCCCGATGCAGGAACTCCAACGTATCAACAGCAAAGAAAAGACCGGTCATACCCAAAGATTTCTGCACCAGCGCAGTGGTCTCGGCCATTGTCGCACCTTGCTTGATCGCCCGGGCCGCCGCCAGCAGCTGGAAGCCCATCGCCATGGCGGTTGTATTAGAATCGATGATCTCAATCGGCGCATCCGCAGCAATCATCGCCTTCGCCTGGATGGCCGAATTCAGGGTCCCAGAAAGCTGCGATGAGATCACAATGGTCAGGATCTCGTAATCCTGGTCCAGAAGGCGTTGGTATATTTCAAGGAACTTGGTTACCGTCACCTGAGATGTCGATGGCATCACCGATGCTTTGGCCAGGCGGGTATAAAATTCGCCCGGCATGATGTCCACCCCGTCCTCAAAAGTCTCTTTTCCCCAGATTAATATCTGTGGCGCGACGACGATTTCATATTTCTCCACCAGCTCTTTAGGAATGGAAGCTGTGCTGTCTGTCACCAGGGCAATTTTTGACATGTGTACATCTCCTACGTGCGTATATGGGACCTTCAGGCTAAATTAATAATCTTGACAAGGTAATATTTATCTAATTATGGTATAACCCCCCACAGGCCTAAAGTTGCGCTAGAGGCTCAGCCTTGGATTTCGCCGTAGTCTCAACTCCATCGGCTGGACTCTCTTCATTATCTACTCTTGACCATTCCAGGTATACACGCTAAAATGCAGTCCTGTGTTTGAGAACCTGACCGAACGACTGAATAATGTATTCACGCAATTACGCCGCCGTGGAAAACTCTCGGCGGCTGATGTTGATACTGCCATGCGTGAAGTTCGGCTCGCCTTGCTGGAAGCCGACGTCAATTATGGTGTGGTCAAGGATTTCGTCGCCCGTGTTCGTGAGCGTTCCGTCGGTGCAGAAGTATCCAGGGCACTTAATCCAGCCCAGCAAGTGATCAAGATCGTTAACGAGGAATTGATCAACACACTCGGCACTCCCGAGCGCCTCAACCTCACCGGTCCCCGCCCCTTCGTCATCATGCTGGTGGGTCTTCAAGGTTCCGGCAAAACCACCGCTGCTGGCAAGCTGGCCCGCCTGCTGCGCTCTCAGGGCGAGCGAGTGTTGCTGGTCGCTGCTGACCCCTACCGTCCGGCGGCTGTCAAGCAGCTGGAAACCCTGGGTGGGCAGCTGGGCGTCCCCGTCTATTTTGAGCCCGGCGTTAAACCGCCGGACCTGGTGGCGCATGCTCTGGATAAAGCCCAGAAAGGTGGCAACACTGTCATCATCCTGGATACTGCCGGTCGTTCGCAGCTCGATACTGGCCTAATGGATGAGCTCACTGCCATAGGCAGTAAAGTTCATCCGGTAGAGAGCTTATTGGTAGTCGACTCGATGATCGGTCAGGAAGCCGTCAATATCGCCAAGGGCTTTCGTGATGCCATTCCGCTCACTGGTTTGATCCTTACCAAGATGGACGGTGATGCCCGCGGTGGCGCAGCTATCTCCATCCGCTCCGTCACCGGCGTACCGATTAAGTATATCGGCACGGGTGAAGCCATGGATGCCATCGAAGTCTATGATCCTGGAAGGTTGGCGTCCCGCATCTTGGGCATGGGCGATGTGCTTGGTCTGATTGAAAGAGCCGAGGCTACTTTTGACCAGGATCAGGCCCAAAAAGATGCTGAACGCTTGCTGGCGGGTGATTTCTCTCTGGAGGATTTTGCCAACCAGCTCAGGCAGGTCCGTAAAATGGGGCCGATTGCGCAAATATTGGAGATGCTGCCCGGTAACATGGGTCAAATGGCGCGCCAGATCGACCCGAAAGACGCCGAAAAACAGCTTAAGATGACCGAGGCCATCATCAGCTCGATGACGATGCACGAGCGGCGCCGTCCTGATGTGCTCAACGCCAGTCGCCGCCGCCGGATTGCCAGCGGTTCGGGCACCGAGGTCCAGGATGTAAACCGCCTGATCAAGCAGTACCGGGAAGCGCAAAAGTTGTTCAAGAACATTAAGAAATCTGGCATGCGCGGTATGCCGCGCTTGTTTGGATGACGGTATGGGAGCACTCGTATCGTCTGGGAAAATACCGGTGGTCCGCGTCCCTTCCGCGCCCCCTTCTATTCACCGGGCATGGTACCCAGGAAATCTGTAATAAAACTAATACATCGATAGAAGGAGATTGGTTTCAAAATGGTACGTATTCGTTTACGCCGTGTAGGAGCAAAGAAACAGCCAAGTTATCGCATTGTGGCTGCAGATATCGAACACCCTCGCGATGGTCGCTTCCTCGAGATCTTGGGGTTCTACAACCCTCGCACCAGCCCTGGAACGATCGAGCTGCACGAGGACCGGATCTATGATTGGATCAGCAAGGGTGCACAACCCAGTGAGTCGGTCACCAAGCTGTTCAAGACCAGCGGTCTGACCGAACGCTATGAGCGTTTCAAAGCCGGCGAGTCACTCGAAGTCCTGATGGCCGAGGCCAAGACTGCCCAAGATTCCCGCACGCTGAACCGCCAAACCAGCCAGCGCAAGTAGGCTGTTTAGTTTAATCCCGCTAATCTATCCTTGCGCGGTCAGGTATGCTGGTCGCTGCGAGGATTAAGGAGTGCGTGATGAAAGAGCTCATCGAATTCATTGCCTCATCGTTGGTGGATGACCCCACACAGGTGCGGGTCTCACAGGAACAGCGCGGCGGTAAAGTCTACCTCAAGCTGAAAGTCGCTAAGGAAGACATGGGGCGGGTCATTGGTCGCCAGGGGCGGGTAGCGAATGCCATGCGCTTGCTGCTCAATGTATCCGCCACCCGATCTGGCAAGCAGGCTTACCTGGATGTTGAAGATCCTCAATGAGCCGTATCGCTACCCATAAAGCGCCAATGGACGCTGCAGGCTCGCCAATGCCCGGCGAGCCTGCCTATTTAGCTGTGGGAAAGATTCGCCATGCCCATGGGGTGCACGGCGAGATCCTGATGGAAGTCTATACCGACTTCCCTGAACGCTTTCAACCGGACGAGGTGCTGTATCTCGGTCCCGAGACCGGTCAGCTCAGGCTGCTAAAGTGCCGGAACCACCGTGAAGGGCTTTTGCTTACCTTTGATGGATATACCACCCCCGAAGCGGTCGGTGAGCTACGCAACCAGGTGCTCTACGTGCGCACAGACGACCGCCCGCCTCTGGCAAATGGTGAGTATTATCAACACCAGCTGATCGACCTGTCCGTCATCAGCGATGAGGGGGTGACTATCGGCCCGGTGACCGAGATCCTTGAGACGGGCGCCAGCGATGTGCTTGTCGTCCGCCCTGAAACCGGTCCGGAGGTGCTTATCCCGGTGGCCGGCGCCTTTATTCGGAATATTGATCTGGATAAGCGTGAGATTACCGTGCATATCATCCCCGGCTTGCTCGCGGAGGAGTCCTGACTTTGCTTGACCCCCGTATGTATTGGGTGGGCTTCAATATGGTCAAGGGCATTGGAGCGGTACGCTTCAAGGCCCTGTTGGATGCTTTCGGGAGCGCCGAAGCTGCCTGGGATGCTTCTCCTGAAGCTTTGTTGGACGCTGGAATGAGCCGGAAAGTGGTTGAATCCTTCCAGCGCGTGCGCAAAGGTGTGTCATTGGAGCAGGTTTGGGACCGTATCCAGTCGTTTGGAGCGGTAGTACTCACCTGGGATGATGAAGGTTACCCCCGCCACCTGAAGGAAATCGACCAGCCTCCGCCCGTCCTGTACGTCCGAGGCTCCCTGCAGCCGGAGGATGAATGGGCTGTTGCTATCGTCGGCACACGCCGTGTGACCTCCTATGGGCGCCAGGTAGCGGAGGAAGTGTCCACCGCCCTAGCCCGCAGCGGCGTTACCATCGTCAGCGGCTTAGCGCGTGGAGTCGATTCGATCGCCCACCAGGGAGCGGTTAACGCCGGCGGGCGCACCCTGGCAGTGTTGGGTAATGGGGTCGACCTGGTTTATCCGCCTGAGAACCGCAAATTAGCGACCCAGGTGATCGAGCATGGCGCCCTGGTTAGTGACTACGCCCTGGGTACTCCTCCGGATGGGATTAACTTCCCGCCTCGTAACCGCATCATCTCCGGTCTATCCCTGGCAGTGATCATCGTCGAGGCCGGCGTGACCTCTGGCGCCCTGATCACCGCCTCCTTCGCCGCCGAACAGGGGAGGGATGTGTTTGCTGTCCCTGGCAACATCAACGCCCCGCAAAGCCAGGGTACGAACCGTTTGATCCGCGACGGAGCACAACCACTGCTAAGCCCGCAGGATGTTCTCGAAGCCCTCAACCTGACCATGATCACCGAGCACCAAGCCGTGCGGGTGGCATTGCCGACAGACCCGGTCGAATCACGCCTGTATAAACTGCTCTCCCATGAGCCCAAGCATGTGGATGAGATCCGCATGCTGGCAGAGCTACCCATCGAAACCGTCTCCGCCACCCTGGCAATGATGGAATTAAAAGGCATGGTCCGCCAGGTGGGCGGGATGAACTACGTCGCCGTGCATGAAGCACCCGAGGCGTACGAAACATAAGGATGAGTTGGATCATAATCGGTATAAGCATTATTTTTGTTGTTAAAGAACCAGGAGGTTTACTTTGGAAGCATATTGTGTAAAATGCCGCACGAAACGTGAGATAACAGACCCTCAGCCGGTCTTTACCAGTAATGGTACCCCGGCCACACGGGGTTCATGCCCGGTATGTGGCACCACCCTGTTCCGCATGGGCAATACGCCCGCCCACGCAGGGATGATCGCCCCCAAGAAGGGTGACAACCGCAAGGGCAAGCTGGTCATTGTCGAAAGCCCCGCCAAAGCGCGCACGGTAGGCCGGTTTTTAGGTAAAGGATACACTGTGAAAGCCTCGGTCGGGCATGTGCGCGACCTGCTGCATTCCCAACTCTCGGTGGACGTGGAGCATGATTTTGCTCCAAAATACCGCGTCCCTAACGAGAAGCGCCCAGTGGTGAAGGAAATCCAGGCTCTTGCCAAGGAGGCCGCCGAGATCTATCTGGCTACCGACCCCGACCGCGAGGGAGAAGCTATTGCCTGGCACCTGCTTGAATCAGCCAAGATTGAGCTGAAGCGCACCCAGCGTGTGGTTTTCCACGAGATCACCGAGCCGGCGATTGCAGATGCATTCGCTCACCCGCGTGCTATTGATATGGACCTGGTGGATGCACAACAGGCCCGCCGCATCCTTGACCGCTTGGTGGGTTACAACCTCAGCCCGCTCCTATGGCGAAAGGTGCGCAGTCGCCTATCAGCCGGCCGCGTCCAATCGGTGGCGTTGCGCCTGGTAGTTGAGCGCGAGCGCGAGATCGATGCCTTCAACCCGGTCGAATACTGGTCGATTGCCGCCGAGCTGCGCCCCGAGAAACTCAAAGAAACCTTCGTCGCCAAACTGGCCAAAGTGGACGATACCGAGCCCGTCTTGGGGAACCAGGCAGAGGTCCAGCCCATCCTGGTGGATATGGAAGCCTCCGCCTATGTCATCTCCAAGATCAAGCGGGGTGAGCGCAGGCGTAAGCCCTCCGCACCTTTCATCACCAGCACCATGCAGCAGGAAGCTTCTCGTAAACTAGGCTATACCGCCCGCCGTACCATGGCGTTGGCGCAGCAGCTTTATGAAGGCATTGACCTGGGCGAAGGTGCCGTAGGCTTGATCACCTACATGCGTACCGATTCGACCAACGTCGCCGAAACTGCCCAGGCTGAAGCGCGTGAGTTCATCGGCGCACGCTATGGAGAAAGCTTCCTGCCGCCCGAGCCTCCCAAGTACCTGGCTAAAGCCAAGGGTGCCCAGGAAGCCCACGAGGCCGTCCGCCCCACTTCGGTCATGCGCCAACCCGATGGCATCAAGGAGTTCCTCAACCGCGACCAGTACCGTTTGTACCAGCTGGTCTGGCAGCGCTTCGTGGCCTCCCAGATGGAATCGGCCATCTTTGACACGCTGTCGGTGGAAGTGACTGGAAAATCCGCTGGGCATGAATACTTGCTGCGCGCCTCCGGTTCCACGGTCAAGTTCATCGGCTTCCTCGTGGTGTATGAAGAAGCCAAGG
>JBGOYO010000183.1:0-6314 GCA_041479715.1 Anaerolineae bacterium | reverse complement strand
TAGTAATTACTCACAGTTTCAAATTTGCTTAGATAATGAACCAACATGCTCGTTGTCGATGCAAATTGTTGTCATTGCGAGACGGTTTTTGTCGAAGCAATCTTCCTTTTCCAGGTCTGATCAATTGACTTTTTATTCGTCATTGACCTTTTATGTATGTGGAAGGTTGCTTCGTCGAGCTTCAGAGTATTGCAAGTTACATAGATTCGGATACCGCTCTCCTCGCAATGACAGTAAAAAGTATATTCGAATTAGATTCTCAATTTATAACCGGTAGAAATTTTAAGGTGGTGAGTAATTACAGAATTTATTTATAACGTTTGTTCTAACTATAAGGAGACTAATCGATGATCGGTACTAAATTCGCACTCGCTTTTCACATACCTGGCACGCTGGCAGCTAACGTGTCCATGTACTGGACCGCTCAGGCCGATTGCCAGCTGATCCACGTGTCAGCCAACGGGTCCAATGCCAATAATGGTATCCTGGACATCGGTCCATCCACTGACACCGATGGTTACCTGGATGGTGTAGATATCGGTGATAGTAACACACCGATAGAATTCGGTAAGTCCAGTTTCGTCAACACCGAATTTCCACACATCTTGAAGGGTACGGTCGTTGTACTCAGCCTTGACTTCGATGGAGCTGGGGGCACGGCCACGCACGACTTTACCGTCGTGCTCACCTTCACCGAAGGATAGACCATGGCCAAGAAAACTGCCATGGTGGCCCCTCCACCGGCGAAGCAAACGCCCCGGGAAATCATTATCCCGCCAGGTAAACCCAAGCTCAAACATGATCTAGAAAGCGTGCTCCATGAGCTGGGTAATGACCGGCCTTATACCTTGGTTGGTTCAGGCGCTGATTATTGGATGGTCCATTTTTTAGGTGATGAACAAATCACCAAAATCAAGAAATAAAACTCTTGGCAGGGCAGCTCCAACCGGCTGCCCTGCAAATCCTTTCTTGTGTTCTTGGCCGGCTACGCCGGCAGAACGGAGAACTAAATGAGCGAGATCGCTATTCAGAAGATTGCAATTACTACAGCAGGCGGAGCCGGAGCTGCCACAGGCAGCGGGAGCACCATCCCTATCATGGGCTTCCTGTTAGACGTGTACCTTGACTACAACGCAGCTGCACCCGCCACCACCGACGTGACCATCAGTGATCCCACCTTCGGGAATGACCTGGTGAAGAGTAATAATGCCACCGATATCTGGCTTGCCCCCCGCAAGCAGACCGTTGACCCAGCAGGCGCTGACACGGGTTCTTACGACCTTATACCCATCAATGGACCATTGACCATTTCTATCGCTCAGTGTGACGCCCTGACCGATGCGCTAGTCGCAACAATTAGGTGGGTCACGCCGTGAAGAGATTCCTGTTCACCCCCAAAGGTGGACTAGGTCCACTGTATAGCAGTGCCTTTGACAGTGGCAGCATCAACACATTTGTGCTGGTCGATGGCACACCAACCTACCGGATTACGCCCATCTACCACTGGAATAGTTCGTGGTTGTGGTTTGCGATCCGGTCCAGGAGATGGTCAGGGATCATCCCCCATTTCCTGGTCGCCAAAGCTGACCGCTTTGGAGCACCCTCAGCCGGTGAGTGCCTGGCAGTGTGGGGCACGAGCCTTGATAGTGACACCTGGACCTTGTTCGCTAATCAGAACATCGGAGCCAGTGACATCGAGTTCTATCATGACAGTGCCTTTCCAGGAGGCATGATCTATATCGCATACCTGCCTCTCTACCCAACCAGCAGGGTTGATCGTAAGGTAGCCGAGTGGGCAGCTGCAGACGCCAGGATCGTAGACACCCGCAGCTCAGATGATTTTGTGATCAGCAGCTCCACTGCCAGGACCAACAGAGACGGAAGGACCGCACCGGTGCTGCCGTTCTATGCGTTTGGCCTGACCAATGCCAATGCCAACACCAAGAATGTGCTCATCCTTGCTGCCGGTAACCATCCTAGTGAGACCAGTGGTAACTTTCAGCTCGAAGGAGCGATCAATTGGCTGCTGGCAGGATCACCCGAAGCAGAGTTTTTGTTAGACTGGTTCAATGTGCTGGTTTACCCATGCACCAACCCGCAGGGCAGGTGGGTGGATGGTTCAGGTCCTGCCCTCAATCTCCTACTGATGATCATAACCGTATGTGGGATGTGGATACTTTGGAGTGCATCGCAGCGTTTAGGGCAGCGATAGCTGTCGATTGCCAGGGAGCAGTTGAAGTAGGGATCGACTTTCATTCAGCCACCTCAGCGTCAGCTCCTTATATGGATAGCATCGATCATACCGAGACCGTGTACGCTGCTTACCTGGCCAAGGTGAGAACGCTTGACCCAACCTTCAGTTATAACGATGGTGGAGTAGTAACTGAGAAGATGTCTTATCTGTTACGTAATACTTACTCAGCCAAGCTTGCCCTCACAGATGAGGCCATGTGTTTGACTTCTCTCGATGTGCCAAACTTCAAGACCGAAGGGCAGAACGGAGTGAAGGCGATCGCCCTCATGCACGCTGATGGTTACTGGACCCATGGTCCTGATGTTGGGTCGAGAGATTTCAATGGTATAACCGATCGAATAGACTGGACCCCTCCACTCGAACTTACAGGGTTACCTCTCTCGATTTCACTTTGTATTATTTTCGACTCAGTTTTAGCTAATAAGTACCTATTTCACGCAGCGATCACCGGTGACGCTGTGGGCCTGCAGTTCAGCATCGGCGGAAGTAATGGCATGTTGAATTTCACTCGCAAGGGCACGAGCAATAATTCACGCTGGACTGCAGCTAGTTTCCTCACCACCGGCGCTTGGATGAACTTGATTGCTACCAGTGACGGCCTAATGACAGACTATACCCATCTGCATATTTATAAAGGTGGGACGGAAGTTACCTATTCTAGTGGTGCTAATGGAGCCGGAGCTGAGGGTGCCTTGGTTGGTAAGTGGTCGCTCATGGGACGTGTTCTTGATGATCTACGTAACGTGGACGGTCGTATCGCTCAGGTCGGGGTGTGGAATAGGGTGATTACCCCTACCGAGATCGCTAATCTGGGTTTGTTTTATGCCCCCGACTTTGCAGCTCCATCCCAGCTGCAGTATTACTTCAAAGGCAACACGTCCAGCCTGATCGCCGTGCCAGGTGGCACCGGTACAGCTGACGGAACCAGCCAGCTCACCGGCGTGGGTAATGGACCTGGTATTATTTACGGCTAAGGAGAGTGTATGACCACATCTTTCAGTAAGCTGCTCACAGATTGCCTGGTCGCTTTGGGTGACAGCCAGGGTAATACCTGGTCACGTGTGAACGTCGTCTGGCCCTGGTGCATCGAAGCGATCCAGTCCTTCCCCATCCTGCGACCGATGTTCTTTGACTATACCGTGCCAGGTCAGGGGATCACCCGTGACATCGATATGCCGACCGACTTCCGGGAGTTCATCAGCGTCGAGTATCCGGCCGGACAAACCCCACCGGCTTACTTTGTGCGCAAGAACCACCTTGACCCAGGCTTTTATGATCAGCCTAATTGTTTCGACGTCGATCATAACTATCCCGACGGTTCAGGTAACCTGCTTTATATGTCCATTCAGCTGAGACCAGGTGTGCATGCCTACGTGAATTATCTGGCCACGCACAACGTCACCATGGCCGATGATGTCAATCATTTGCTGAGCGTACCTGACGAGTATGAGACGATCTTGATCACCAGTGTGATGTGTCGGGCCTACCGGCAGAGGCTGAGCGTGATTATGACCGATCCCACCGCTCACACGTCGGTGATCACTCAAATGACTGAGATGGTCCAGCACGTGGAGGAGCTGTACTTAAAACAGATCGACCGAGCTCAGCACCAGCTGACCAATGCCATCGTTTCACCGCAGCTGAAATCAGATAAGTATGATCGGGTGTATTGAATGAGCACTTTTACTTTTCATTCATCCCGACTGATGTGGGAGGGATAAATGCCTGATTATTATTCCGTCTATACTGGACCACAGGATTTACTTCTCGGTACCGGCAAGGGACACTTAGCCGGTGTGATCGTCACCACAACCGAAGCCACGTCAGGGGCATGCACTGTTTACGACTATACAGGGGCCGGCCCACCCACCGGACCGAAGATTTTCAATGTCGTCGTGAATTCGAGTAACCCGATGGTGAGCCTGTTCAATGACAGGTTCGCACCCAGGTTCAATGACGGAGCCTGGCTGCATCTCAGTGATCACTGTTACGCCATGATCTGGTTTCATATCCCGCCAGCGGTGCCATGATCGCTGCCTTATATCCATGCTGACCGGCGTCGCCTCCCTCCGGTCTCCGTTTGCCAGCTCTCACTTCTCAGCGATAAAGCTCACCTCATCCACCAGGATCCAACCGCGGCCACGGTGATTGAGCACAATAATCAACACAGGACCTTCGAACGGCCCGCTGAAACTCAGGTCGGCGCGCTGGTTATTGGGGACGGCCTCGGCATCCGGTTCGAACCTCACCCCGTTAATCGTCACAGCGCTGGGCACAAATATCCCCAGACCATCACGATGGTTCAACCCGATCTCCACCGCGCTGACCTTTGCCCCAGCAGGGAGGGTGAAGGTCAGCGTGACGGGCTCGGTCAGATCGGTCCAGCCCACCCACTCATAGGCTACACCGCGACCAAGATCAGACAGGATGTCGTTTGACCCTTTTCTGCCATCGGATACCTGGCTGCCAGTATTGTCAATGAATGACGCCATCCCGGTCTCACCGGGTGGTGCTGTGTAACTCAGGACGGGGATGTATTCGGGAGGGATGGCTGCGGTTAATGTAGGGGTGATCGTGGTCAATGCTGGTGCGAGCTGAGTGTCGGTTGGCAACGGTGGGACCTGCATTGGAACCACTGTGGCTGCGTCTGACCTTAGGGTCTCCACCGAGCGAGGCAGACGTGCAGCCACAATATCCGCCAGCCCATAGATGATCGCCGGGGCAATTTGGTCGGGAAAGCCGAGCGATGAGATGCGTACGTAGGCGTGTCCCTGATAAAACTCAAGCCACCAGACGGGGGTCAAAAACTCGCCCAGGGTGGTCTTCCACACCGCCGATTTATTTCCTACTCTATGCAAAGGAGTACCTGGCTTCCAGACCACGCCTTGGATATTTCCCAGGGTAGATGGAGGTTGGGGCAAGTCTTCACGGCTCATATCGGCTTCGTAAAGGATGACGTCATTGTTCACCCCAAAGGCTGTATCCAACTCGCTTCCTGTAGTGCCAGGTTGGTAGGCCTGATATGCCTGGTAGGACCATTTGTAACCCTGTTCCTGGCTGGACTGGGAATAAGACTGCTGCCAGCTCACTCCCACTTCAGGCATCTCTGAGAGGCGCAGGGCATAGATCGACGGATTGGGCAACTCTGCTGATGGCACCTGGTCAGAGGCGGATGAACCACAAGCTGCGAGCAGCATTAAGATCAGGAGGAGCAGAAAAAGCCTAGTCTTCACTCAAACTTCCCAGGGAAACCTCTAACCGTGGCAGTCAGCACCTGCTTGCCGTGCTGGTTGGTACAGGTGCACTCCAAACGCACTGCACCCGTTTGAGCATCTATTTCGGCTACTTCAGCCTCAGCGGTGATGCTATCTCCCACGTAGACCGGTGCGATGAAGCTGAAATCCATCTCCGTCGCCAGGAAAGCCCATAATCCACCCAGGTGAGTGAGCAAGCTGGCGGTGAGCAAGCCCGGCACGATGCGGTGTTTGAACGGGGTACCGCTGGAGTAGATTTCGTCAGTATGGAGCGGGTTGACGTCCCAGGTGGTGCCGATGAATAGCGCCACGTCTGCTTCAGTAAGGGTGCGAGTGAAGGTGGCTTTATCCCCAAGTGAAGGGGCGCCACTGATGATTCGTTTAGGTAAGATCGGACGGTTCATAAGATCAGCTATTGGCTATCAGCAGCCAGGGGATGATGGAGGAGAAATGTTGAAATAATTATACAGAAATAATAAACCAGGATGAGCTTCTATGCAAGAGCAAGTGGAATGAGTAACGGAGAGTACTTATACATACAGAGGAAAAGGCTTATCCGAAACGCCATACAAGTGTTCTGCAAATTCTTCGTAATTACTCACCATAAACTGGCAATTTGCAACTTTACGTATAAAACAAAGATCAGATTGTAAGCCAAAGCAATCTTCCACAGACTTTACAGGTCAATTATGAATGGAAAATCCGTTGAGCAGGCTTGGAAAAGGAAGATTGCCACGACCAGCCAGCAAAGAACGCTGGAACGCTGGTCTCGCAATGACAGAATCCTTATCTCATCCAAAGAGAAT
>JBGOYO010000182.1:0-6441 GCA_041479715.1 Anaerolineae bacterium | reverse complement strand
ATAATCGAACAGGTTATACTTTCGCCCTACCGTGGTGGCAAACTTGTCCATGGCTTTTTGGACGATCCCCGGGCAAGCTTCGTAGAAGGGGTTCACCGTCTCGCGTCCCTGGAAGTACACGTCGGGGTTTTGAGCGGTGCCGCGGATGAAGGGGTGGTCGGGCGATAAGGCGCGCGCCCGATGAGCCTGAACCAGCTCATCGGAGATCATCCCACGGATCTCATCGTCGCTGAGCAGCTCAATTTTGTTGACTTCAGCTGAGGTGCGGAAGCCATCGAAGAAATGCACGAAAGGTATGCGGGCTTCCAAAGTGGCGGCTTGTGCGATCAGGGCGAAATCGTGCGCTTCCTGCACCGAGCAGGAGGCCAGTAAGGCAAAGCCTGTTGAGCGGGTTGCCATCACATCCGAATGGTCGCCGAAAATTGAGAGGGCATGTACTGCCAGAGAGCGCGCGGAGACGTGAAACACAGTCGAAGTAAGCTCGCCAGCTATTTTGTACATATTCGGGATCATGAGCAACAGCCCCTGTGAGGCGGTGAAGGTGGTGCTGAGGGCACCAGCTTGTAACGCGCCGTGGACAGCTCCCGCTGCCCCGCCTTCAGATTGCATTTCAATCACCAGGGGGATTGTCCCCCACAGGTTGGGGCGCTTATGGGCCGACCACTCATCGGCAAACTCTCCCATGGTTGATGACGGCGTGATCGGATAGATTGCGATCACCTCACTCGTCTTATGGGCAACATATGCAGTGGCTTCGTTGCCATCGATATTCGCAGTTTGTTTTTTCATTAACAATGCTCCATTATTGATATACGCAGTATGCGTTTGATATTAAAAGTAAGCCCGAAAGACCAACTTACTAGTTTAGCCGTACTGGGTTGAAAGATACAGTTATATAAGGCACAAAAATCACCTGTCCCCTGTCATATTTCAATTTCGCTTGATGAAGAGAGCGTTCTGTGTATAATTACCCGCCAATAAGAACGCTTAACATTTTTGTGCTATACTTTGACCATGAGTGAGAACCAGCAGAACTGGATGGATTGGGCGCGTACGTTGCAACGCTGGGGAATTAAAGATGGCTTGGCCTCATTGCTCGAGATTACCGGCTCACTGGGCGTTTTATTGGCGCAGATGCTGTATCTCATCCAACCCATGCTTTCTGGTGCCTTATCTTCCAGTTCACTTCTAGCGTTCGCGCAGGTACTCGAAAACCCTGATGATCGACAGAAATTTATCACCTTCCTAAGGGAGACACCTACGAGTGGCACTAGCGCTTAGTTCAGCCGCAAATTACCTCGCCTTATTATTCATTCTGTTGTGTCTGGGATTGATCTTGTTCTACTATTTCTCTGATGCAACGCGTGAGAAGATCAATCTGCGTAGCATCCAGGCCTTTACCCATTTTCGCCGTCAGGTCGATCTGGCTGTGGAAGCCGGAAAACGGCTTCACATCTCACTCGGACGGGGAACTATCAATGATCTGCAGGGCGGGGCTGCACTGATCAGCCTTACGATCCTTGACCAGTGCGCCATCGCCGGATCGAATAGTGACCGGCCTCCCGTGACTACATCAGGTGATGGAGTGGTCAACATCCTCAGCCAGGACACGTTGCAAACCACTTACCGCAGCCTGGCAGCCGAGCAGAGCTATGATCCTACCAACGCCCGCCTGACCGGTCTTACACCCATGGCATTTGCTGCCGGCGCAATGCCTACCATTCATGATGAATCTGTCTCCGCCAACATCCTGGCGGGCCATTTTGGGACCGAGGTGGCTCTGCTAACCGAAGCAGGAGAGCGCAGTCATTCTCTGACAGTGGCTGGCAGTGACAGTATTCCCGCCCAGGCGGTGCTCTTTGCCACAGCTGACGAGCCATTGCTCGGTGAAGAGCTGTATGCGGCAGGCGCGTATCTTGCAGGGGGTGCAGTATATACCGCCAGCATCCGCATGCAAGATATCCTGCGATGGGTGCTGATCGGGGCCATGGGGATCGGGGCAATCCTGAAATTACTGGGTATTTTATCGTGAAGAGAATTCTGCCGATCACCAATGCAGTAATCGCGATTGTCTCAGGCTCAATCGTTTTATTGGGATATTTTTTCCCCGGCTTGCTCGGGGGAATCCAATCCATCCTCCTTGAATGGGCAATAATCCTGGCAGGTTTCGCTCTGCTGTTGGGTATTTTTAACCTGGTGATGGTGCATTGGAAGAAAGTTGGTGGCGAGGGCAAGGGCAGCATTAATAGTATCGTTTTACTGGTATCTCTGGTGCTCACGATGATCATTGTCAGTATAAGCGGTCCGGCCGGGTCATTTTCTTTATGGATTTTCAATTCCATACAGGTACCTGCCGAGATTAGCTTATTGGCAGTCCTGGCGTTCGTTCTGGTATATGCAGCAGCACGTTTGTTTACCCGACGTCCCAAATGGTACACTGTATTATTCCTGGTCACCGTGTTGCTGGTATTACTGGGATCCGCCCCGCTTTTCTTCGTGGGTGAGGTCAGCCTGCTCAGCTCATTGCGCAGCTGGCTGGTGCAAATACCCGCAGTTGCAGGGGCGAGGGGGCTTTTGCTGGGGGTTGCATTGGGAACCGTTGCCACTGGCTTGCGCATTCTTATCGGCATCGATCGGCCTTATGGTGGATAGAGATGACTGATATTATCTGTCCATTATGCGGTAAGCCCAATCCACCTGACCTGGATGAGTGCAAATACTGCCAGGCGCCATTAAAAACTGGCGGATTCATCGCTCCGCCTGAGGGCGGGGACGAGCTAGTTAAACCCATTTCACCCAGCGGCGAGAGTGGCGAGGCCGGTGAGCAGGCAGCGGCACCAGGCACTCCGCCCAACCTAGAGCAATCCGTCCCTGACTGGTTAAAACAGACCGAAGCCAGTTTTCTCGACCAATCTGAAACCACTCCCTCCGAGGGTAGGCCCGAGCAACCGGGTCATGACCAGATTTATGAGCAGAGTGATTCTTTACAAAATCGGCCCACAGTCCATCCAGGTGGGCGTGATAACGCCATCGACGATGACTGGTTGGCGAGTCTGCTGGCTGAAGCTGGCGTGAACGAGCCAGCTCAAAGTGGCGCGCCGGAGCAAGCAGCCCAAGAGCCAGTGGAGGAGCCTGCGAAAGAGCCTGCACAGGAACCACCGCAAGAGGAATTGCTGGAGCCAGCCGAAACATCCGCTGAGGAACCCTCCGAAGAAGAGCAGGCTACACCGACATTACCGGCAGATAAGCCGGCCTGGTTAACCAGCCTTGAAGCCTCCTCCACAATCAAATTGGAAGGTGTAGTGCCCCCGGCTGAAGTACATCCAGAACAACCTGTCGCTGAAGAAGCGGCTGAGAAGAAGGAAGAGGAACCGCCGGAACCCCCTGATTGGCTAAAAATCCCTCCAGCTGAAGAAAGTGCCCCACCTTCCAAGGAATCTGAGCCCCCTATATCCCCTGCAGAGCTTCCGGGCTGGTTGGAAGCCCTCCGACCTTCAGATACTGTTGCTCCTACCGGGCCGGTTGAGGATGTATCGACCGCTGATATCGTCACTGCCGGTCCATTAGTGGGTCTGCGCGGTGTCATCTCCACACACCCCTCCGCCATACGAGCGAGAAAACCGCCCACCTATTCCATCAAACTTCGGGTGACAGACGAGCAAAAGGCACGCGTAGCGATGATGGAGGAATTGTTGGCCGGTGAAGACAAGCCAACCCCATTGCCAGCCCAACCCATCATCACCTCCCAAATTATCTTCCGGGTCATCGTCGCGGCCTCTCTGCTGCTGCCAATCTTCTGGATGATCATCTTCGGAAAACAGGATGCCGCCCCACCGCAAACCGGCAACATCCCGGGCGTGGTTGATTTTACCCAGCAGATCCAGAAGCTTCCCACCGGAGCCGCGGTGCTGGTTGCATTCGACTACGAGGCCGGTTTTTCGGGTGAGCTGAACGTTGCCATCAATAATGTGATCACCCAGCTGATGAATAAAAATGCATACCTGGCATTGGTCGCAACCAACCCGTCTGGTCCGGCATTGGGTGAGAGCACCATCAAGAATGTCTACTCAGGCATGGTTGGGAACACCACCGCCTATAGCTCTTATGCCAACCTGGGATATATTCCCGGAGGTGTCATGGGTTTATCCGGCCTGGCTGCGTCTCCGAGGAGCGTCGTTCCATATTCGTTGAACAGTGACAACGTCTGGGCGGGTCCGCCTTTGAATGCCATCACCAGCATAAAAGATTTCAATGCTGTGATCGTTCTGACGAATGACTCTGATACTGCCAGGAATTGGGTAGAACAGGTTGGTCCACAGCTGCAGCAGGCAGGCAGACCGCTCTTATTTGTATCCAGCTCACAGGCCGAACCGCTGATCCGGCCATATTATCAGGCGACACCTTCCCAGGTCCAGGGGTTGATCGGAGGCCTGGCGGGTGGAGTGGCTTACGCCCGTTCGGTAGGCAACATACAGCAAAATGGAGTCTGGGATGCATACAGTATTGGCGTGACCGTATCAATTTTGATCATCATCATCGGCAGTATTGCCGGCGGGGTATTAAAGACGCTTCCCGCAGATAAAAAGAAGGAAAAGTAGGAGCAACCATGTTGGAGCAAATCAGCCAGCTGGCGGACCCCATTGGAGCGATCATCGGTTTCCTTCTGACGATTATGGTGCTCAGCTACATCATTGGGGATAACGTCCTGTTCCGTCTGGCAACTCACATATTTATCGGAGTGGCATCAGGATATGCCGCCGTCTTGATCTTGTATAACGTGCTGTGGTATCAGGTGCTCGTGCCGGTGCTGCAGGTTTTCAACACTGGGACAACCGATAATTTGCTCAACTATGCAGTCCATGTGGCGCCGGCAGTCATCCTGGGTATTTGGATGTTGACCAAGGTGACACCACGCCTCTCTCGTTACGGAACGCCGGTATTGGCATTTCTCGCCGGTGTAGGCGCTGCGACGGTGATCGCCGGGGCTGTTCGAGGGACAATTTTCCCCCAGGTTGGCGCTTCGATCAATATGCTCAACCAGCATTCTGCACCCACGGAGATGAATAACCTGGTCGGGTGGTTCATCAACGGGGTGATTGTCCTGGCAGGGACGATCACCACCCTCATCTACTTCCAATTTGGGGTTAAGCAACATGAGGAGGGTATGCCAGCGCAACGTCCGGTGATCCTGGAATATTTATCCACTGTTGGGCAGGGTTTTATTGTGATAACGTTGGGTGTTCTGTTTACTGGTGTGTTTCTCGCCGCTTTAGCCGCGGTAATTGATCGGGTCCAATTTCTTTGGGATGTCATTCTACGATTCTTCTAACAGTATACCGACATGCCAACTTCACTCATTGACGCTGACTCAGTCCTTGCCATAGAAATCGGAACGGTTTCCACGCGGGTGATCCTTTTCGATGTCGTTGAGGGACGCTATCGCTTTCTAGGGCAAGGGAGCGTACCTACAACCATGGGAGCGCCCAGCAACGACGTCAGCGTGGGCGTAAAAGCCGCCCTTGACCAGCTGCACGATATTACCGGTCGGGTGTTATTTAATTCCGAAGGACAGCTCGTCATCCCTTCCCAACCCAGTGGGATCGGAGTGGATGCCTGTGTGGCGACCGTATCTGTCGGACCGCCCCTTAAAGTGGTGGCGATTGGTCTCTTGGAAGACGTCTCGGCCGAGAGCGCTAAAAACCTGGCTTCCACCACCTATGCCCGTGTGATGGATACGATGAGCTTGAATGACCGGCGTGGGCTTCTGGAACGCCTGGATACCATCCTGCAGATACACCCCGACTTGATCGTGGTTGCAGGAGGGATTGAAGGCGGCGCGACCAAATCAGTAATCGACTTGCTCGAAGCGGTTGGGATGGCCTGTTACTTGATGCCAAAGGAACAACGCCCGGAAGTCCTATATGCTGGGAACTCCGCTCTGGGTAAAGAAGTAGAGGCATCGATTGGTACCCTGGTAAATCTGCATATTGCACCCAATGTTCGCCAGTCCTATGAGAGTGAACAGCTCACCCCCTCGCAGCCTGCCCTGGCACAAATCTTTCGCCAGGTGCGCTCCCGCCAAATTCGAGGTGTCCAGGAAATTGACCAATGGACCGGCAACCATCTCATGCCAGCCGCAACTGCTTTTGGCAGGACCATCCGCTATATCAGCAAGGAATACGCCCAAACCCATAAGGGTGTTTTGGGGATCGATGTGGGTGCATCCGCTACGACAGTGGCCTCGGCATTCTTGGGAGATTTACGTTTGAGCATTTACCCGGGGCTTGGTTTAGGAGAGAATCTGCCGGAGATGCTCAACCTGTGCACCCTGGGTGAGATTATGCGCTGGATAACAGTCGACGTCTCCGATAAATACGTGCGCGACTATATCTATAATAAAGCGTTATATCCAACCAGTATACCCATTACAGCCGAAGAAGT
>JBGOYO010000181.1:0-6452 GCA_041479715.1 Anaerolineae bacterium | reverse complement strand
TTTCCCTAGTAATTCCCTCGCGATCCACTCGATCTTCTAGCCGATCGATGATATTGATAACCGTATCAACACCGATATCAGCGTGGATGAGCAGGGCTTCCAGCTTTTCCCAGGTATCATCGCTGATTTCTGTTGCGCCAAGCAGCGTTGCCAGCTGACCAAAGGTGGCTTTGCTGGTGCGTGATAGCCCGGTTTTCCATTTGGAAAGGATATTATTCATCGGTCGGGTATTATAACATGCGACAAAACACGGTTTATAATTACCCATTGGTTCTGAACTGGAGGATTGGATGAGCGAGTATTTCTCCATCCGCTGGCAAGATGGCGTGGTGAGGATATTGGATCAGCGTCTGCTTCCGGATGAAGTAGTGTATCGAGATTTTACCCGCTGCAGTGAAGTAGCGGCGGCAATCCGGGACATGGTTATCCGCGGGGCACCGGCAATCGGAGTCGCAGCAGGATACGGGTTAGCTCTGACTGCCATCCACAGTAAGGCCGTCGATATTGGCGAGCTCGTGAACGAGCTTAATTCCGCCTCGATAGAGCTTGGCAAATCCCGCCCCACCGCGGTGAACCTGTTTGGGGCGATTGGACGTATTAATCGCCTGGTTGAAGGGGCTGGTGATATAGATCTCGAAACGCTGAAGGAAATGGTCCTCGTAGAGGCTCAGAAAATCGCTGACGAGGATATCCAGATGAACTTGAGAATCGCTCGGAACGGGCAGCAATTCATCCCGGACCCTGCTAACGTGATCCATCACTGCAATACCGGGGCGCTGGCTACGGCCGGTATCGGAACGGCGTTGGGGGTGATCAGGGCTGCGCACGAGAGTGGAAAGAAGATCCATGTATATGTAGATGAGACCCGCCCACGACTGCAAGGGGCAAGATTGACTTCCTGGGAATTAAAGCAACTTGGTATCCCGCACACCGTCATAGTGGATGGGGCGTCAGGTTATTTCATGAAAAAAACTCGCATCGATGCTTGCCTGGTTGGTTGTGACCGGATCGCATCGAATGGAGATGTGGCTAATAAAATCGGCACGTACAACCTGGCTCTGGCGGCTTCAGCGCATGGAGTGCCGTTCTATTCAGTCGGTCCTGTGACGACGATTGACTTAACAATTGCCAGTGGGGAGGAAATCCCGATTGAGGAACGATCGGCACGAGAGATCACTCACATCGGCGATATACAAATCACACCGGATGATATTATAGTTGCCAACCCGGCATTTGACGTCACGCCGGCAAAATACATCACTGCCATCATTACCGATAGAGGTGTGGCGACGCCTCCATATCAAAAATCACTAGCCGGTTTGATGAAGAGGTGAAGTATGTCTGCAGCAGAAAAATTATCACATCTGGATGAATCAGGTCGTGCCAGGATGGTCGATGTCAGTGATAAACAGGATACTGAACGTGTGGCGATCGCCAGGGGTGAAGTGACCATGCAGCCCCAAACGCTTGAGCTCATCCGAGCAGGGATGATTAAAAAAGGCGACGTGCTGAGTGTAGCCCAGATAGCAGGCATCATGGCGGCGAAGCGGACTTCAGAACTGATCCCCATGTGCCATCCGCTACCACTCATGGATATCAAGGTGGATTTGACCTTGGACAACGAGCTGCCCGGGGTGCAGATTACCTCATTCGTCAAGACGATTGCGAAAACGGGCGTGGAAATGGAAGCGCTTACCGCTGTAGCGGTAGCAGGCTTGACTGTGTATGATATGGCAAAAGCAGCTGAAAAAACCATGCGAATCCAGAACATCCGCCTGGTGAAAAAGACCGGGGGTCAAAGCGGAGATATTATAAATGAATGACCATGCCCGGGTGCTATTCTTTGCCACCTTGCGGGATAAAGCCGGTGTGCGTGAGACCGAGATTGAGTTTCCACAAGGAACAAAAATAGCTGATATAAAGAAACTCGTGCTGGAGAAATATCCAGGGTTAAAGCAGAATATGGACTCGATCATCGTGGCTCTTAACCACGAATTCGCCTTCGATGAGGATATCGTGCCGAACGAGGCTGAGATTGCCATATTCCCACCGGTCAGTGGAGGGCTAGACGAAGTAGTGGAATATCCGACCATCATTGAAATCACGAGCGAAGAGATTGACATCAATAAAACCGTGTCGGATATCACATTACCGACAACCGGGGCAGCCTGTGTTTTTACAGGCACCGTGCGAGGGATAACGAGCCGGGGGATAGAACACCAAACTGAACATCTTGAGTATGAGGCTTATCGCGAGATGGCAGAATTGAAATTACGCCAAATCTGCACGGAAATTCGGGGCAAGTGGAAAGAAGTTGAAGGAATTGCCCTGGTGCAAAGGACGGGCACACTGACGCCGGGAACGGTGTCAGTTGTCGTGGCATGCAGCTCATCTCACCGTGATTCAGGGATATTTGAGGCTGCACGATACGGCATCGATCGACTTAAGGAAATTGTGCCCATTTGGAAAAAAGAAGTGAGTAAGGAAGGAGAGGAGTGGGTGGAGGGGGAATATTACCCTCACCGGGGAGAATAATTTAATATTAATGCAGGGTAATACCTTTTATTATTCACAAATAACCAAAAAGCACAAATATTGTGATAAAACGCACCAGGGTAATTAAATAGCTGAGACGAGCATTGTTCAATTAATTTTTCGCTTATAATATACGAATACTATAATAACTACTGGAATTAGAACTAATGGATCGCCAAATACCCGGCCTATGCAGGGTGTTTGACGCTCCCTGAGTTCGCAGGAGAAAAGATATGGAAAATTCCTTAGGGAGCAGTCGACCAGAGGAATCCCCACAGGATTTTTCTCAACGCATTGGACTGGAATTTAATAACATCGGGTTGCTGACGCGCGCGCTCACACATCGTTCTTATTACAATGAGCATCAAGATGCTGTTGAGGATAATGAGCGGCTTGAATTCCTTGGTGACGCGGTGCTGGATTTTATGGTAGCGGCATGGCTATATCACCGTTTCCCGGAAATGGCAGAAGGGCAGCTGACCAGGTTGAGAGCAGCGCTAGTTGGAAATGAACAGCTGGCGCAATATGCAGCTGAATACAACCTTGGGGCGGCTATGCGGTTAGGACATGGTGAAGTTGAGAATGGCGGCCGAACACGCCTGCCATTGTTAGGCTCGACGTTCGAAGCACTGATTGGGGCGTTATACCTGGACCAGGACGTTGACCGGGTGTGGGAATTTATGGATCCAATCCTTGAGGTGACGGTAAAGAAGATCATGAAGGATCAGATTGAGCATCACCCTAAAAGCATATTGCAGGAATGGTCTCAATCCAAAGGGTACGGGACACCCGTATACCAGACGGTCGGAGATAGTGGTCCGGACCATGATAAATATTTCGAAGTCCAGGTGTATATTGATGGGAGCGTTTATGGGAATGGCCAGGGGCACAGCAAGCAGGCTGCAGCAAAAGTCGCGGCCAAGAATGCATTGCAAAAATTGGGGTTGAGGTAATTCATGCCTGCCAGACTGAAGTCTTTTGAACTGCACGGATACAAGACCTTTGCCTCGAAGAACGAGTTTATCTTTTCGGATGGAATCACCGCGATCGTTGGGCCAAACGGCTCAGGAAAATCAAATATCGCCGACGCATTACGGTGGGTGCTGGGTGAACAATCTTATGGTCTGCTCAGGGGGAAGAAAACCGAGGATATGATCTTTTCAGGATCTGAAAATCGACCTCGATCCGGGATGGCATCGGCAACGGTCGTTTTCGATAACAGTGATGGTTGGCTGCCGATCGATTTTACCGAGGTGGGGATCACACGTAGAGCATACCGTGACGGGGAGAACGAGTATCTACTCAATGGTCAACGCGTACGATTAAAAGATGTGACGGAAGTTTTGGCAAAATCAGGCCTGGCAGAAAGAACCTACACGATCATCGGTCAGGGGCTGGTGGATGCGGCGCTGGCTTTGAAGGCGGAAGACAGACGACGACTGTTTGAGGAAGCTGCTGGGATCGGTTTGCACCGCACCCGCAGGGAAGAGTCGCTTAAGCGGCTCGAGACAACCCGCCGGAATTTGGAAAGAGTGCAGGATATTTTAGCCGAGCTGCAACCACGGTTACGCAGCCTGGAGCGGCAAGCCAAGCGCGCTCAAGAATACAACCAGATGAAAACGGATTTGAGGCTCGTGCTGCATGAGTGGTATGGTTTCCATTGGCACCAGGCTCAATCGGAGCTGGTGGCAGCGCAACTTGACGCCAAACAAAAAGAAGAAATATTGTCCAAAGTGCAGTCAGCCCAGCTCAACCTTGACCAAAAATTGAGTGCCTTCCGATCGCAGATTAATGATCTCAGGGGAAAACTAGGCGAATGGCATAAGGAATTGACCGCGCTGCACCAGCGGCGGGAGAAATTAAGCCGGGAACAGGCGGTGAATAACGAGCGAGCGAGGTTGTTGGTGCAACAGCTAGAGCAGCTGACTGAAGAAAAACTCAAATTAGGCGAAGAAGCAGCGATCCAGAAGGATCAACTGGTCGTATCGAACCAGGAGCGCGAGCAGCTTGAACAGGAGTTATCTGAAGCACGCCAAGCCGCAGCTGAGTCAGTCGAAGCTATGAAAACAAGACAACTCGAACGGTCGAGCCTGGAAGAACGGATCCAATCACTGCAAAAGGAGATTGGCAGCATCACCGGCCGCACGACACAGCTCCAGGCGCGGCTGTCGGAAAAAGATAACCACATCGCGCGGTTGAGATCAGCACTTGCTAATATCGAAAATGAGATTACTGTTTCGCAAGACGAACTTTCGTCGGCGCAAAAACAGCTGAGCTCAATCGAGCAATTGAAAGAACAGAAGGCAAAAGATACCTATAACAGGCAACAAGATTTGGCTGAGGTGAAGGAGAAGATTGCTGCGCTGGATGGAGAACGAAAAGCGCTGACTGAAAAGATGGCGGGGCAAAATACGGTCATTGCCAAGGTGCAGGCAGAAATCAATGTGCTCGAGGATGCAGAGAATAATCTTACCGGTTATGAGGAGGGAGCGAGAATCCTTCTGCAGGCGGTGAAGGAGCATCGATTAGAAGGGGCGATCGGTGCATTAGGAAGCAGTCTGACAGTGCCTGAAGAATATGAATCAGCCATAGCGGCGTTATTAGGTGAGTACATTGATTCATTGGTCATCGAATCACTCGACCAGACCGATAAAGCCCTGGACTTGATTGAAAGCGATACCATCAGGGGCTCGATTTTTCCATTAGACGCAATTACCCAGACACGGCCGTTATCCCTCGAATTAGATAAAGCTCCCGTCGAACCAGGTAAAATCATCGGCATCGCGGCAAATTTAATCAAAGCCCTGCCTCAATTGAAACCCATCACCGACCTATTATTCGGGCAGGCGATCGTGGTGAAGGATCGTAAGACAGCCCGCGTAATCCTCTCATCTGGCGATTGGCAGAAGATACCCAATTTACGTGTCGTCACGTTGAGTGGTGAGATGTATCTATCCAGTGGACCGATCATCAGGGGTGCTTCCCGGAAGGGATTATTGGTCAGGCCGCGGCAAAAACGGGAGAGTAAGTCATTGCTGGAGCAAGCCATCAAATTGGGGAACGATTATGAAGCTAGAATCACGATCATCGAGGGTAGAACTGGTGAGGCAATAAGCCGGGAAAAAGAGTGCAGCATCCAACATCAAACTGCTTTAGATGCAGAAAAAACCGTCGGCCAGCAATTAAGCCAGGTAGTAGTACAGGTAGAGAAGATCCAGCGAAACCTGCAATTCCAGCAAGATCAAAAAACCAGGAACCAGGCTGAGATTGACAACGAACTGTCAACACTGCAAAATCTCAATGCCGAGATTTTACAACTGCGAGAGGAGAACAAGGAATTAGCTGGAGAGTTAAAGGACAGGGTTGACGAGCTGGCGGTATTACCCTTGGACGAATTAATCGGTCAAAATGCCTATTGGAATACCAATTGTGCGGTCATCGAACAGGCGCTGCAAGACGCCAGGAACCGCCAACAGGATAAAGCTGAGCGTCTCAGTCAGCTGGAAAATACTCTCGCAGACCTCACCCGACGCTCAGACGAGCTAGAGCAAGATATTCAAAATTTAAATGAGAATATACGTTTAGCTTCCGGAGAAGAAACCCAGACTGCCGGTAAAATTGCGGCTTTATCGAATATCGTAACACCCATGGAGGAACAGCTGAGCAACCTGGAAAGGGAGCATAACGGCTTGTTATCCACTGATACGGAGGCCCGGCAGGCACTCAGGAGCGCCGAGCAACAGTACACTCAGGCGAAAATAACTTATGCACACCACCAAGAAGCCTTCGAGACCCTACGCGGGCACATCGAGGATGACTTTGGTCTGGTGGCATTCGATTATACCGATTCTGTCTCAGGGCCGAAGCCACTACCGCTGGATGGAATGGTCGAACAACTCCCCAAGGTTGAGGTGTTA
>JBGOYO010000180.1:0-6502 GCA_041479715.1 Anaerolineae bacterium | reverse complement strand
GATTGACAACCGTATCGCCATGGGTGGTAGTGATGTCAGCCTGGCTTACGGAGGAGATATGGATCATGATCTGAACGCCCATACTTTCTCTGACCTGGAACGGGATACCATATGGTTGTTCCCCCACCTGAAAGGGATAAAGATCACCCACCGCTGGGGCGGGCCGGTGTCCGTCCCACTGCAGATGGCACCTGCAATTGGCTTCCTGGGCGATGAACGTGCCATTTACAGCCTGGGTTGTGTTGGACACGGCGTATCGATGACCCATCTAAATGGCCGTACCCTGGCAGACCTGGCATTAGAGCGCAAGACCGACTTGACCGATGTGTGGTTCGTTAACCGCAGCGTGATCCCTTGGCCGCCTGAACCTCTTCGAATGATGGCAAGCCAGGTCATTCGGGGGTACCTCCGGTTGGAAGACAGCTTGTTTGAGCGGCAAATAACGAAAGAAACCTGATCCTGCTTGCAACTATACTTGCAGCAATTGTGGTCTCTACTTTCATCCCCGATAACTCACGTGGGTAAAACATCCTGTAGTTATGTAATTATTACCAAATACCTTCACAAGGTTTTGGCGGGCATTATTCAATCGATCGCCTAATACTGCAATCGGTTCCATTCAACCAGCATTGATGGAAGAATCTGATTTCTTTCATGGTATCGTTGAGACCACGAAATTATCGAACAGCACCTGAACGCCAGGTTCATCGTAGGCACATACGTACACGCCAACCTCGCCACTTCGTAAGTCGGAATCTGTAGTTTTAATGAGTGGCTGGCCGTTTACCTCGAACTTCAGGGTATCAAAATCGCAGATAGCCTTCAAATGGTTGGTGGCGTTGCCGGTATTGATTTCCTCCCTAGTGAACATCCAATTGTTGTCGTACAAATCAAACCAATCGTCGTTAATCAGCTTCCCAATCCCATAATGACAGTCGCCGGTTATCCCCAAAAAGTATTGATTTTTGTTATCCTTTAACCGGCAGATCAGACCATATTCATCCTGATCGGTACCGCTAATTCTCTGCGTATCCACCTCGACGGTCACATCGCTGAAGGTGCGGTAGAACGAGGCCCAGGTGTAATACTTAGCCTTATTTAAGGTGATGCTGTAACCGCCTTCAGCATATTCATTGGTACTTACATCGTCCGAAGAGACGTTCCAACCACTGGAGGGATCAGAAAAATCATCTACTACTAGTATATTCTCTCCCACTTTGCCAGACCCTTGCGCAGGTGGGAATGAAATTCCTGATTTTCGGTGCAGGCGTGATGATATTTACTGGCCCTCCAGCCTGGGCTGTTTGAATGGATCTGATATCCACCCCAGCCTGGACGAGCACCGAATCCAAAACAGTCTGAACTCCTGCACAGGCAGAAAGAATAACGCAGATAAGAAATAGAGCTGTATAAAGCAATAGTCGCGTTTTCATATATACACCCCCTCCACTTTATCTCTTTAAGTTATTTATCCTGCTACGGGATATATTTTTAAATATTCGCGATCGCGTACTTTCGCCCCAGGTTACATTTATAAGCCGAATACCTGATATTGGAGAATAATCTGCCAGACCTGATAAAAATATTAACTAATCAGCAGCTGACAAATATTATATTCAGTAGATGGTGATATTTTATGTGATGCAACCAAATCAGACCTCATTTTTATGCTAATTATCTACATAGGGTCTCTTCTGACACTTTTGTGGTGAATGGGCGTTAAGGTACATGGAGAATTGCGAGATAAAATAAAACATATTCTGGGCAAGGTGATAAACTATACATGAGGAGGATATCTATATGCCAATTTTCTCCGCCACCGCAATTGCCCACCCGAACATCGCCTTGATCAAGTACTGGGGAGATATCGATCCTGAGCTCCACCTCCCGGCTAATGGATCCATATCCATGAATCTATCAGGTCTGACCACCCGGACTACGGTAAGTTTTACCCCATCTCTCGAGCAAGACCAGTTTATTTTAAATGGTGAGCCAACGGTTAGCACAGCCTTTGAGCGGGTAAGCACAATCCTCAGCCGTGTGCGGCGCCTGGCGGGCATTTCAACTTGTGCCAGGGTGGAGAGTAAAAACAATTTCCCCGTCGCCGCGGGCATAGCTTCCTCCGCTTCTGGGTTTGCTGCGTTGAGCCTGGCAGCTTCACGCTCAGTAGGTTTAATCCTGAATGAGAAAGATCTTTCGCGGCTGGCACGGATTGGCTCCGGATCAGCCTGCCGTTCGATCCCCGGCGGGTTCGTTGAGTGGCAGCCCGGTCATGACGATACCGATTGCTTTGCTTATTCCATCGCCCCACCCGATTATTGGGATGTGGCTGACTGCATCGCAATTGTTAGCCGTGAAGAAAAATCAACCAGCTCGAGCGTCGGTCATTCCCTTGCGGGTACAAGCATCCTTCAGCCTGTGCGCGTCGCTGATGCACCTCACCGTTTAAGTCTATGCAGAGATGCCATCAGACGGCGGAGTTTTCCTGCCCTGGCTGAAATCGTCGAGCTGGACAGCACCTTGATGCATTCGGTAATGAATACCTCCGCTCCTCCCCTTTTTTACTGGCAGCCTGGCACGGTAGAAATCATTCAGGCTGTTCAAACCTGGAAGAAAGCTGGACTTCCGGTTTGTTATACCATCGATGCTGGACCGAATGTGCACGTGCTCTGTCCGGGATATTGGGAGGAAAAAATCGTGGGGCGATTACGCCAGCTAGAATGCGTCATTGATGTGCTCCCATCGCACCCTGGCGGACCTGCGAAGATCGACAAGAACTAATCAGAAAAGGCGTGATCTAATAATTACGATGTGCAAGCTGGAGTACCCTTAGAATTCTGTTAGAATTCTGCGGTATTCATTGCATGATACTGGATAATCATTTCAGGACGAGATATAATCGCATGGTTAAATTATAAAATAAGGTCGGAAAGTACGATTGAAGAGATAAGGGAAAAATGACCATTGAATTTATTATCGAATTTGCAGTCGGCATTGTGTTTCTGATTTTTATCCACGAATTTGGACATTTCATTGCCTGCAGGTTGTTAGGGATCGAAGTTGAGGAGTTTGGCTTTGGATTCCCACCGCGGGTAGCGACCCTGTTTGAGGCTGGTGGTACCAAATTTACTTTAAACGCGCTGCCTTTAGGCGGGTTTGTGCGCCCAAAAGGTGAAACCGATCCAGATATTAAAGGTGGCATGGCAGCGGCCGGTCCATTGAAGCGCATTGCGATGTTCATAGCGGGTCCAATTATGAACCTTCTTCTCGCAGTAATCTTGTTTTATGCTGTGTTTGCAACCATTGGGTCCATGCCTGATCGAAGTCGTATCCAGGTTTTACAGGTCGAACCCAACTCACCTGGAGCTGCGGCAGGATTGCAAGTTGGGGATAATCTGGTAAGTATAGATGGAACCAATTACCACTCCACAGGCGCGCTAATTAAAGAGATCTATTCCAACCTGGGGGAACCGCTGGTTTTCGTTTACGACCGCAACGGGGTCACCCATTCAGTGATCATCACTCCTATGACGAACCCACCTGCAACAGGTGCAGTGGGGATTGGTCTAAATTACGCCGAGAAACCTTTTTCCATCCTTGGAGGTATCCCAGAAAGCTTCTTATCATTACGTGACTACGCCGTACAATTATTCACTACCATCGGACAGATCATTGGCGGGCAATCGAATTCCGCAGGAGCACGTTTAACGGGAATCAAGGGGATGTTTGATATGTATGCTTATGTGCGTGAAGCTCCCAGCGTAACAGGTAGCCTTAAGATTGCTAACGTGATGGGTTTCTTCGCCATCATTAGCTTTTCGCTCGGTTCTATGAACCTGCTGCCCATTCCTCCTTTGGATGGAGGCAAAATAGCATTCGCCCTACCGGAGCTCGTCATCCATCGCCGCATACCGGTAAAATATGAAGTATGGGTGTCTTCAATCGCGTTCTTGATATTAATCATCTTGATGATCTATATTAACGCCCAGGACTTTATTCATCCCATAGCCTTACCAACTCCTTAAGATTGAGTTTATGGTTATTTTAAAACCAATTCCAATAAATAAACTAATCGATGCTTTATTGGATGAAAGCACACCTTTTTCACCACGGTATTTGAACCGTTTATCAGACCTGGAACCGGCGGATGCACAATCATTAGCAACTACCTGGCCGAGAGTCTCAATACGGCGTCGCCAAGCTCTGCTGGAAGACCTGGAAGAGATCCATTTGGCAGATGACCTGCTTTGCTTCGAAGAAGTAGGACGGATCGGTTTAAAGGATGGTGAGCCGAGCGTGCGCATGCGGGCAATCCAAATTCTGCGTGAGTATGAGCTGGCTGACCTGCTACCGACTTTTATCCAAATGTCTGAAAGCGACCCAGATGCTGAGGTGCGCGCAGCCTCAGCAGCAGCGCTCGCCACATTCATTTACCTGGGTGAGGTGGAGGATATAGCTCCCAAAAAATTACGACGGGTCGAAGAATGCCTGTTTCGCTTATATTCAAGCTCAGATACCAACCTGGTGCGTCGTAGATCATTGGAAGCATTGGGATTCTCATCACGTAAGGAAGTTCCTGGGTTAATCGAGGAAGCGTATGCTTCCCCTGATACCGACTGGCTGATAACGGCTCTATTTGCCATGGGGCGTTCTGCCAATTCACGCTGGAACGCCCAGGTTTTGAAGATGCTGACCCATAACCACCCGCTGGTAAAGGCAGAAGCTGCCAGCTCAGCGGGTGAGCTTGAGATAAATGCAGCCGTACCTATGCTATTGGAATTATTGGACGACTCCGACTCGGACGTACGGATGGCCTCTGTATGGGCATTATCACAGATCGGCGGAAATGGTGTACGCCAGGCACTCGAAAATTTGCTCGAGATCACCGAAGATGAGGATGAGGCCAACCAGATCGATAATGCCCTAGAAAACCTGGACTTGACCGAGGAAATGAAAGACCTGGCACTATTGGAAATCCCTGAAGATGGGAATGGGGCTGACGATTCTCTCGAGGATGACCTTGAAGAAGATGAAATGGACGAGCTCAATTCTGAGGACGACGAAGATTGAGCGAGTTATTCGCTTTATTCTTTAACAATCTTGTCCCCATCTTGCTGGCGGCTGCCATCGGTTTTGCCCTCGCAAAATTTTTAAAGATCAATCCCCGTCCCCTTTCGCAAGTCATATTTTACGTATTCAGCCCGATCCTGGTATTTAAGCTGATGATCGGCAGCCAGCTGAGCAACAAGGATATCTTGCAAACATTGCTTATTGCATCAATATTGATGGCTGTTATCGGCATACTCACCTGGCTGATTGGACGCGCGCTGAAATTTGACCGGAAAATATTAGCAGCTGTCTTAATTACCGCCATGTTTATGAACGCAGGAAATTATGGTTTACCTCTCACTGACTTCGCCTTTGGTGCAGCTGCACTGGCATTCGCCAGCGTCTTTTTTGTGGTCAATGCCATGTTCACCAATACGATCGGCATCGTGATCGCCTCCTCAGGGTCGATGAGTGTGATTACTGCCATCAAGGGATTGTTAAAATTTCCTGCCATCTATGCCCTGGCAGCGGGGATACTTTTTCTCCGATTCAATTGGCAGCTCCCATCCGGGTTGGACCGAGCGGTAACATTGCTGAGCAATGCTGCCATACCTTGCATGTTGGTATTACTGGGTATGCAGTTGGTGAATATCAAGCTGAACGGCCATAAGCTACCGCTGATATTAACCAGCAGCATGCGGTTGTTGATTGCCCCGCTTCTAGCGATAGGTTTAACCAGGCTCTTTCATGTGTCCATTCCAGCTACACAAGCAGTCGTTTTAGAAGCTGCCATGCCGGTCGCAGTAATGACAACAATGCTTTCAACAGAGTTCGAAGTCGAGCCGAGTTTTGTCACTGCAGCGGTGCTGCTAACCACCCTGCTAAGTCCGCTAACCCTAACACCGCTGCTGGCTTTTTTGGGAGCTTAGATTGAAAATGAAGGTTGGACGAGAAATTAACAACGCTATTCATCAAGTTAGCAAACGAAAAAACAATTTTATCTCTCCACAGGCATGACAGATGACTGATAAGACCAATTCTCGTTTGCATGCAACCGTGAATGGACACGTCCAGGGGGTAAGCTTCCGCTATTTTGTGTTGGAACAAGCTGACCGTCTCGACCTTACCGGATGGGTGCGCAACCTTTGGAATGGTGCGGTAGAAGTGACTGCCGAAGGATCGCGCCAGAACCTTGAACAACTGTTACTCGAGTTGAAGGCTGGTCCGCCTATGGCCGTGGTTAGCGAAGTGGATTATGAATGGCAGCCCTACATTGGTGAGTTCTCGGGATTTGATATGACGCCTACTAAGTGACGTATCGTCATCCCTGGTTAAACCCCAATCCCCTCTCTTTCAATGAAACAAACCTTCCACTGCCGACGATGATATGGTCGAGCAGTTTTACATCCAATAACTCCCCCGCCTGCAGGATGGCGCGAGTGATGGCAATGTC
>JBGOYO010000179.1:0-6514 GCA_041479715.1 Anaerolineae bacterium | reverse complement strand
GAAGCAGGTAAGACGGGTCCTATTCACAAGTAGCCGATCTGTATCTCACCAACACATTCAAGGTCGTCAGAGCACCGACCTGGTCTCCAAACCTGGCTACCAGGTCGTACTTTCGTGCCGCGTAGCGCTGCGTGCGTCATTGCTGATACAATTGGGAGGGTTGGTATGATTTTTCAATTTTCATTGATTGGATCCGATCTGAAGTACTCAGCCGACCAGCGCAGGTAGCTTTGGGTCTTCTGGTGGGTTAACCTTCGGGGCTATAGCGGCGTTGGCAAAATCATTGCCAAACCGTCCAGCTCCTTCACCGATTTCTGGATTTGCATAGCTAGCCCCGTCAAAAGTTATGCTTGGATAATTTTCGTTACACTGCTGCAGCCTATCACCCAGATTAAGCGAGCTCCAGACGATGCCTATCGGTGAGCTGCGTGGAGTAGTAATCAAGCCCATACGGCCCTCTCTTTAGGTCTTATATATAGGAAGGAGTGAATCTCATGTTTACCCGAATCCTGGTGCCGTTGGATGGATCAATGCTTGCTGAAGGAGCGATTCCGCATGCAGAGCTGTTCGCTCGAATCTTTGGAGCAAGCATACAGCTTTTACGGGTACTTGAACCTATTTCATATAACGAAAACCCTGCAGCTGTTGATCCATTGCGCTGGCAACTCCATAAAGCTGAGGCTGAGGCATATATGCAAGGGATGGCAAACAAAGTTCGGAAAAACCTGGGTGAAAAATCCGCGATGGATGAAGATGAAAAAAAGAGCCGGGTCGATTATTACGTCCGGGAAGGGAAAGCTGCGGAAAACATCGTCGACTTTGCGCATACCGAGAATATCGATCTGTTGGTTATCTGTACACATGGCTCGAGTGGTCTGAGTCGTTGGACTATCAGCAGTGTCACCCAAAAAGTGATCAACTTGATTTATCTGCCAATACTGATTGTACGGGCTTTTAACCAACCCATTACAGTCGAAAGCATAATTCGTTACCACCGAATTCTACTCCCGATCGATAGCTCACGCCGCGCTGAATGTTCCCTCTCTGCTGCGATTGAGCTGACGCGAGGCGTAATGTCTACCAACAGCACACCAGAAGCCGCTGGTGCTAAATCGACGCTCTTCTTAGCAGCAGTGATTCGGCCGCCCGAATTACCTATACCTGAACCATTCCCGATCGAAATTAGCCAACTTACAGAAAAGTTGTTACGACTCAGCCACCAGGCTGTTGATAGATACCTTTATGAGATGAAGGAACGTTTGCCGGTAAATTGTGATACCTGTGTGGTCGAAAGCGCCAGTGTACCTTCGGCAATACAGGAAGTGGCTGAGCAGGAAGATATCGACCTGGTAATCCTTTGCGCCCATGGTTACTCCGGGAAAACTACCTGGCCTTACGGCACCGTTACCCGCAATTACATAGAGCAAGGCACCAAACCCCTCCTGATTATTCAGGATGTGCCACGCTCTCAAGTGAGACCAACCGCGGCGGAGGTTGCGGCAGAAAAATCCGGGAGACGTTAAGCATGCCGGAAGTCCATGAAGATAAAATCCGAGATCAGGACTTTCCTATTTCGGGAGATTCATTTTCTTCTAAAACTGAACAGATGCAGGAACTCGCCAATTTTCTGGTAAGTAATTATCAGGAAATTAGCCGCTTTCCCACGGAGCCTGGGAAGAAGACTGTATTAGGGGGAGGCGAACTCAAGGTGTATGAAGATTGGCTGGAAAAAGCGCATGCCTATTTCCAGGAGGCCTCGAATAAGGACCTGACGCTTACCCTCGCCTCAGAATGGGTGCTGGATAATTACTATATCATCCGGCAAGCTCTCAGGCAAATCGGCGAAGATTTACCCCCTGGTTATTATATGCAGTTGCCTAAACTAGCAGGCGGACCTTTGAAAGGCCTGCCACGCATTTTTGCGATTGGGCGAGGTGTGCTTTTCTTCCAAAACTATTTATTGAATGTGATTGACCTTCAATCTGTCTTGATTCTGGTTCAGGAACACGTGCCCCTCACTATGGGCGAATTATGGGCTTTACCGATTTTCCTGCGCTACAGCCTGATAGAAAAGCTGGCGAACACACTCGAATGGTTAATCCGTCCTCAACCTGCACCTAACCTACCTGTCTTCCCTCCACAGCTAATTGGGTCTGGCAATTCGTTATCAGGAAACCACGATGCAATGGGCGATTCATTAGCAAGCGGAATCGTGGCAAATATAATCCTCAGCTTACGTACTATTTCTGAACAAAACTGGAACGACTTTTTTGAGGCGGTTAGCAGCCTGGAACGAACCCTACGTGAAGACCCGGCTGGAATATACCAATTGATGGACTTTAAGACTCGCGACATGTACCGAAAAGAAATCGAGTCGCTTTCGTTTGCAAGTGGGCAAGAAGAAAATGAGCTAGCTAAAATAACGCTTGACCTGGCGCGTGAAAGTAGACCAGGTGTAACCGAATCTGCTGAAATATTTGAAGCCACAAGCAGGGTTGAAAGCTCGCTCAATGACCCGGTTCCGCATATAGGTGAATATTTGCTCGGGAAAAGCCGATCGGTATTAGAAAAGAGGATTGGCTATCAGCCGGATGCGAAAACAGCGTTCAAGCGGTGGGGATTAAAGCATGCCAGTGCCTTATACCTTGGAGGCATCTTATCCCTTAGCTTGCTTCTCATGGGGCTCATCTTACTTGAAATCAATCTGCAGGAGATATTTCAGTCAGGTTCTCCTTTTCAATGGGTCTCGATTTTTGTACTGGCATTTGTATTGTTGGTTCCCATAATGACAGTTTCCGCCAGCCTGGTCAATTGGTTGATCACATTGAGGATAAAACCACGCATCCTTCCTAAGCTGAATTTCGTGGATGGGATTCCTGACCCGTTCCGGACACTGGTAGTCATCCCAGCCTTGATCTCCAGCCATAGTGAGATTGACAACCTGACCCGCCAGATCGAAATGACTTTTCTGCGCAACTCTGACCCAGGTCTGCTTTTCGCTTTACTGACAGATTTCGCTGACGCGGACAGTGAAACCCTACCCGAAGATGAAGAAATGATAAGGTACGCCAGCGCTGCAATTGAGAAATTAAACGCCAAGTATAGTCGTTCAATCCCTGATTGTGACCCACCCGCAGACAGCAGTGTGGCTCAATTGCAAGAGACTGGGAACATTGTGCAAGAAGAACAAATACAACAGCCCATCGTGGAAGGCGCAAATTTGTTTTATTTGCTCCACCGCAAACGGTTATGGAACCAATCTGAAGGCAGGTGGATGGGATGGGAACGTAAACGCGGAAAACTGCATGAACTGAACAAGCTGCTGCGAGGCAGTCAGGAGACGTCGTTTTCTACAGTCGCTGGCGAGACGACTGACAGTGCAGAATTACAGTGCGTCCGTTTCGTGATCACCCTCGACGCAGATACTATCCTGCCACGCGGTGCAGCCAGACGTTTAGCTGGTACACTGGCTCATCCATTGAACCACGCAAGGTTCAATGACACCACCGGCCAGGTATTTTCGGGCTACACCGTACTGCAACCCCGCATGGAGATCCATCCCAGAAGCGCCAATTATTCATGGTTTACCCGAATTTTTGCTGGAGATACTGGGCTGGATTTGTACACCAGAGCCGTCTCCGACGCTTACCAGGACCTGTTCGGCGAAGGAAGCTACGTTGGTAAGGGAATATATGATGTAGACGCCTTTGAGCGCACCGTGGATAGACATATTCCCGAAAACACCGTGCTCAGTCACGACCTGCTGGAAGGGATCTTAGGCCGCGCCGGGCTGGTCACTGATATCACGATGGTCGAGGATTACCCATCGAACTATATTGTCCAGGTCAAACGCCAACAACGCTGGATCCGCGGAGATTGGCAACTTTTACCCTCGCTGATTCGGCCAAGAAAATTCAGGATTAAATTCACAGGTATCGATCGTTGGAAAATGATTGATAACCTGCTGCGGGCAACGCTTGCTCCTTCCCTATTGTTTATCTTCTTTTTTGGCGCAATTTCCATGCCGGATCTCATTGGGCTTTGGATGATGATCGTCCTGCTTTCCTTGGGCATCCCAGTTCTGACTGGTATGGCTAGGAGTGCAATACAAACTCTTGGAGGTGAAAGTATCGGCGCAGCATTTCATCCTATGAGATGGTCTTTCGTGCGCTGGTCATTAGCGGTAGTCTTCCTACCCTACGAGGCATATAACGCTCTGGATGCCATCCTGACCACCCTCTACCGCCTCTTTATCAGTCACCGCAACCTATTACAATGGACTACCGCTGCCCAAACTGCCCGCTTGTTTGGCTTGCAGGTATATAGGAATACAGCCTGGTTGAGGTTGATCGCATCAACGCTTATAGTGATGATTCTTGCCGTTGGAATCCAGCTGGTTTATAGCTTCACCGGAAGTGGAGTGTCACCTGCTTTGTCCTTCGCCATACCATTGTTGCTGCTATGGGTGTTTTCGCCGTTAATCGCCCAAGTGATCGACCAGCCCATCAAACAGCGCACGAAACCGTTGAGCAAGGATCAAACAATTCTCTTTCGACAGGTTGCCCGCCGTACCTGGGGCTTCTTTGAGCGTTTTGTTGGCCCGGAAGATCACTGGCTGCCGCCCGATCACTTCCAGGAGGCACCGGTTGGGATAATTGCCCACCATACCTCACCTTCCAACATCGGCTTGCTACTTACCTCCACACTGGCTGCTTACGACTTTGGCTACCTGGATCAACTCGGGCTGGCGACCCGCCTATCCATAACGATGGATACCTTAGAGCAGCTGGAACGCTTCCGCGGGCACTTCTTAAATTGGTATGATACGCTGACCCTACAACCGCTCAAGCCACGTTATATTTCCACTGTGGACTCCGGTAACCTGGCAGCTAGCCTGATCATTACTGCTCAGGCGTGCAAGAGTATGCCGACAGAACGAATTTTCCGTTGGGATCTATGGCAGGGTTACCTGGATACGCTTTCCAATCTGACCGAGATATTATCAGGAATGCAGACGGCTGAGTATAACAGCCTGGTACAAGAAATCAGCCACAAAATTGCCAAGATGAACGATGATATCCTGGCAGTACGGATGGAAGCTAACCGTTGGTTTGAGCTATTTCAGACTGTAAATGGACTATTTTGGCCGGATCTCTCAAAGCGCCTGATTGAGCTAATAGAGGTTGGTAGTGCAGCTTTCGATTTGGAAGCCCTGCGCAAGCTGCAAGAAGTCGCAGCCCAGGTTGAACGCCATCATCTGGCTATACAACGAACGCTTGCCGAAATGGTGCCCTGGATTCACCTGCTGGAGCAGGTCCCAGTGCTTTTCAATGAGGTGCCATTTGTGCAAGGGTTGAGCACATTGAGAGATAATTTACCTTACAATCCATCCCTCGGTCAGATCAGCACCTATGCCACAGCTGGCCTCACCAGTACCGCCGAATTACGTATTCTTTTGAAGGAAAACCAACTCATCTCTATGCGTGATCCTGGTCCGGAAAGCAAAGCGATGGAATGGTTGGATGCGATGGACCAGGCTTTGACCCAAGCTACAGCCAATTCTGATGTCCTTCTGAATAGATTCACTCAAAGTGCGATGCGCGCTGAGCGGTTTGTGGTGGAGATGGACTTCCAATTCCTTTATTCCCCACAGCGGCGCGTATTCCACCTTGGGTTTAACCTTGATACTGGCCAGCTAGACGATAACTACTACGATCTACTGGCCTCTGAAGCACGGATCGCTTCCATCATTGCCCTGGCAAAGGGAGATGTCCCCCAATCCCACTGGCTGCAGCTTAGCCGGCCGTTGACCCGGGTGGAAGGGACATATGTCCTGCTTTCTTGGAGTGCGACCATGTTTGAATACCTGATGCCGACGCTTTTCTTACGCTCCTACTCAGGCACATTATTGGCAGATAGCGCACAGGGAGCAGTCCTCCATCAAATCGCATATGGAAAGGCGAAAGGTGTACCGTGGGGTATCTCGGAATCCGGTTTTTACCTGTTCGACGCCAATCAAAATTATCAGTATCGTGCATTTGGGATTCCAGGGCTGGGCTTTAAACGTGGCTTGGGAGACGATTTAGTTGTTGCACCTTATGCCTCGCTAATGGCAATTAATTACAACCCTCACGCGGTAGCCCAAAATCTAGCCAGCCTGATGGAGCTTAACAGCTTTGGTTTATATGGCCTGTATGAGTCGATTGATTTCACAGCTGACCGATTGTTGGTGGGTGATACCTCATCTGTGGTATTCGAGTATATGGCCCATCACCAGGGCATGATCTTAATGGCTTTGGTAAATTATTTTTATAAAAACAAAATGGTGCGCCGGATGCACAATGATCCTCGCATCCAGAGTGTCGAGCTGCTGTTGCAAGAGCAGATCCCACAGGCAGCTCCTCTGCAAAATCCATATGCAGAGGATGTTAAAGGAACAATGCGGTTTTCAGTAGCCCCAATTGAAATTGATCCCTGGAGTGTGCCAGTTGAGACCGCAATTCCCCAGGTTAAT
>JBGOYO010000178.1:0-6522 GCA_041479715.1 Anaerolineae bacterium | reverse complement strand
GCACAGACCATTATTCAGACTAGTGCGCCAGTTATCCAGACTCAAGTGGTCACGGTCAAAGAGACCCAAGTGGTCAACCAAACCCAGATAGTCGAAGTGACCCCTACTACAGCACCAGCGGCACCAGGTGAACAGCTTCCGCGCAATGAAACGCTGTACTTCAATGGTCTACAGTGGAGTGCGGTGGTTGGTTGGAATCCATACTCTTCCAGCATGAATAATGCACCAGCTATCGCAGCGAAGGACGCTTCCCGCGTGATTATGTTCGAGACCCTGTACTTGTACGACATGCTGGATGGCGGGTCGTACCCTCTGCTGGCGGATGGTCCATATACATGGAATACTGATCAAACCGAGATCACCGTAAAGATCAAAAAAGCCGCCAAGTGGAGCGATGGCACCGCGCTGACTGCCGATGACGTGGCTTATACCTGGGATACCAATCTCAAGTACTCGACTAGTGGTGGTAATAACTTTAAAGATTACGTTGATACCGTCACAGCAGTTGATCCCCAGACGGTTCTGATCAAGTCCAAACTGGATGCAAACGGGAAATCGGTCAATCCTTTGATGCTCGTGTCATTCCTGGACGGTGTCTATATTTGCCAGAAAGCCTGGACACAGACATTAGAAACTCGCACCGGCAGTGATGCGACTAAATTTTTAGCCGATCCCGCTGATGACGTGGTTTACTCTGGTCCATACCACCAGTTCTTCGCCGATGATACGAAGATTGTGCTCGTTCGTGATGACAACTACTGGGGTCAGGACGCCTCCATGTGGGGCAAGCTGCCGGCTCCAAAGTACCTGGTGCATCCTATCTTCAAGGATAATGCGGCCGGTTCGATCGCTTTGGCACAGGGTGAAGTGGACGTCAGCCAACAGTTTAACTCCAATGTTCAAGTACTGTGGCTCAGCTATGGTCTGCCCATCTCCACCTACCTTCCCGATGCTCCATATAGCATTGGCGCTACCCTCCCAACCGCATACTTCAACCTGAAGTCTCCTGGTTTGGACCAGCTAGCGATCCGCAAGGCGATTGCGATTGCGGTTGACTATCCAACCATCATTGCCAACGCCATGACCAACCAATCGGCAACGTTCGATCAGGTTCCACGCTCGCTGATGAACCCAACCCCAGGTGAGCAGGCTCTGTATGATCATGCGGCCGTCAAAGACCTGCAGTGGATTGGCAACGATATTGCGGGCGCCAATAAGCTGCTCGATGATGCCGGGATCAAGGATACCAACGGCGATGGCAACCGCGAATACAATGGCAAAGAACTGCACTATGTAGCCACCTGCCCCAATGGCTGGTCCGACTGGCAGGCAGCGATTGAAGTTGTGGCAGCTGCTGGCAAGAAGATCGGTATTGATATCACCACCAACTACCCAGAATGGGGTGTATATCAAACAGTCGTCACCAAATCGGATACACCACTGCCTGAAGGTTATGACATCTTCATGATGTGGACTGACGGAGCTGGCCCGACCCAACCTTGGGGACGTATCCGCCACCTGTTAAGCTCTGAGTTCGTTGGTCAAACGGTCAACTGGAACGGCAACTGGGGTGGCTACTCGAATCCCGCTGCTGATACATTGATCAAGGAAATCCCCGGCCTAACGGACCCCGTCAAGATAAAGGCAGACTACACAGAATTGGTCAAGATCTATCTGACCGATATCCCCTCCTTCACCCTCATGTATCGTCCCGATTTGTTCCACACGGTGAACGAGAGTGTATGGACTGGCTTCCCTCACCAAGGCGATGGCACCAACCCACCCGTCCCACCGATGATTTGTACTGACGGATGGAGTATTGCATGTCTGTATAACATTCATCTGGTTAACCCGTAACCAATCATGTAACGAAACAGCCATGTTCCGCCTACTGGGGGACATGGCTGTTTGTTATAATAAGCTTCTCAATCTATTTATGAAAAACCTGAATATAAAATTATCCAAATTTGATCAAGATAACATGGAGGCGTCGGGATGAAAGGGTACGCCAGGTATTTCAGTAATAAGCTGGTTTGGTTCATCGTCACATTCATTGCCGCCTTCCTGTTGAATTTCTTCCTACCGCGCATGATGCCAGGTGATCCCGTGGCAGCCATCGTAGCCAGGATGGTCCAAGGCCAAAACAATGCGAGCGGGGTCCAGGCGATTTACAAACAATATACAGAGTTGTTCGGCACCAACAAACCCATTCTCGAACAGTTCTTCATTTACATCAAAAATGTGATCCACGGTGATTTTGGTTTCTCGTTCGCTCAATATCCCAGAACGGTGGCAGACGTTCTTAAAACTGCTCTCTGGTGGACAGTGGCCTTGCAGTTTCCGGCGATCATCGTCGGCTTTCTGATTGGGAACATACTAGGCGCGTTAGCGGCTTATCTCAAGGGGGGTTATGATAAAGCGATCATGCCGCTCAGTATTTTTATGAGTGGCTTACCAGCATTTGGCATGGCAACCATTTTACTGCTCATTTTTGGTCTAACATTAAAGTGGTTACCCACCTCAGGCGGATATGGGTTTGACATGATCCCGAACCTTAGCTGGGCATTTATCTGGTCGGTGATTATCCATTACCAGCTACCGTTCTGGTCGATCGTATTGATCGCCATTGGCGGCTGGGCAATTGGCATGCGCTCCATGTCCATCTATGAGCTGAATGCGGACTATGTAAAATACAGCCGCTTCATGGGGATCAAAGATTCAAAGATCATCCAGTATGTATTTCGGAATGGCATGCTTCCACAGATCACCGGACTGGCGCTGGCGATTGGTACCATGGTCGGAGGCGCGCTGGTGGCGGAAATCATCTTCAGTTATCCGGGGCTGGGTACTACGCTGTTGAGCGCGATCAGGGGACAGGATTATCCGCTGATCTCAGCCGCCACCTTGATCATCACTGTGATGGTACTTTTGGCAAATTTAGCTCTTGAAATATTATACGGCTTCATTGACCCACGCATTAAAGCGGCGCAGATCGATTAGGAGAGGCTACGATGAAAAATACTCTCCAGCAGGTTTTTCACTCCGGTAAATTTGTAGTTGGGTTTGTCATTTTCACGTTCATCGTGCTGACGGTGATCATTTTTCCGCTATTCGTTAGAACTGATCCATTATTAACCATCAGCCAGAGTCGCGAGCAGGGTTCTTTTCTTCCACCCGGGCTCTACGTGAATGTGTATGATAGCATCCGTACCCCTCCTTATACACTGATATTGGATGATGCGGCGGCCAAGCGAATCGCCAGCAAGCTGAGCGACGCTGACCGAATTGCCCTGAAGGAATGGCTGGTGGCAGACGGGATTCCAGAAAACCAGATCGATACCACGGATACCAAAAGTCTCATGAATCTGTGGACGAGCAATTATGATCCCAATAAGGAACTCCCTGGGATGGTCTTTGCAACAGTCAGAAAATATCAAAAGCTGAATAGCTCGCTCCAGGGAATCCTATCAACCCAAGGTCTGACCATCGCGCAGACTGGCGCGATAACAGACACTCAGCAGGTAACAAGCACCGTCGCACAAACCGATTACGTGAACATCCGCGAAGTTCCAAATGTGCGCCTGTTGCTGCTTGGAACAGACAACTATGGCCGGGATATATTGCCCGAGCTGATTTCAGCAACCGGCACATCCCTGTTGATCGGTCTTGTGGCAGGATTAATTGCGACTACGATTGGATTGATCATGGGGTTGGCGGCGGGTTATATCGGTGGAGTGGTTGATGATGTCATTATGTTCTTTACCAATATATTTACTGTAATCCCCACCTTTGTTTTGTTGATTTTAATTTCATTCAGCATTGGGCAGGAAAAGCGCGGTCCTGTGATCATCGCTATTGTGATCGGGTTTACTTCGTGGTATTGGACGGCCAGGGCTGTACGAGCTCAGGTGATCTCTCTGCGCAACCGCGACCACGTCAACCTATCGAAGCTGTCGGGGCACTCCATCGCGCTCATCATCTTCTCCGATATTCTGCCTTACATCGCGTCTTATGTCATTATGGCACTGATCCTGCAAATTTCCACGGCGATCCTGGCAGAGGCCGGATTATCGATCCTAGGGTTGGGACCGAAAACCACTACGACAGCAACTTTGGGCTTGATGATGAACTGGGCGTTTTACTACTTGGCACCAAGCCACGGAAACTGGTGGGCGTACATGCCGGTGATCGTAGTCATTGCCCTGGTCTCGTTCTCGCTGAACTTGATGAATACTGGTCTCGACCAGGTATACAATCCGGCGTTAAGGGAGTAGGTGATATATGGGAGAAGTAATGCTCGAGGTCAAAGACCTCACCACGAAATATATCACCCGCTACAATGAAGATATTTATGCAGTTGACCACGTTTCTCTAAAGGTTGAAGAAGGGAAAACGCTGGGAATTGCAGGAGAATCCGGCTGCGGAAAATCGACCCTGGCGCTAAGCCTGATGGGGTATTACTTTGCGCCGCTGCACTATACGAGCGGCGAGATTATCATTAATGGACGTAATATTTCGGGGATGGACCCTGATATCGTACGAAAATCGATATTGGGGACGGAGATTGCATACATCCCACAGGCTGCAATGAACGCCCTCAACCCCACCCGGAAGATCATTAACTTTATCGAAGATGTCTATCAAGCTCATGACGAATATAAATCCAAGAAAGAGATTTATGACCTGGCCTGTGAATGTTGCAGTATCCTAGGACTTCCCTCATCTGTGCTGCAAAAATATCCGGTTGAGCTCTCAGGCGGCATGAAACAGCGCACCGTGATCGCAGTCTCTGTGATCCTTTTTCCAAAAATACTGATCGCAGATGAGCCTTCATCAGCACTGGATGTCACTTCACAGAAAATGGTCATCAAGATGCTCAAAGACTTGATGAAAGATGGTTTCATCAAGTCGATGATTTTTATCACACATGAGCTCCCGCTGCTATACAACGTGGCGGATGATATTATGGTGATGTATGCGGGTCAAATCGTGGAGAAAGCGTCTGCAAAGGAAGCTGTGTTTGACCCAATGCATCCTTATTCCAAGGGTCTGATGGGCTCGATCATTGTGCCAGAACAAGGTCTGCGAGATGTTAAACTGACCGCCATCCCTGGGGTGCCGCCAAACCTCAAGAATCCACCACCCGGTTGCCGATTTGCACCGCGCTGTAGATATACCAGAATGGAATGTACAGCTATGAATATGCCTCTGCGTACGATTGAAGGCGACCGTTCTTATCGGTGTGTTATGACCGAAAAAGAGTTGAGGGAGGCTTATCGAATGGAGGCTGAACAAAATGCTCGAAAGTAAAGAGAATATCCTGAGCGCCAAGGGACTGACCAAGGAATTTGGATTTGGGGCGACGAAAACGCTGGCCGTTGATCATGTGGATATGGACCTCTATAAAGGTGAGGTTGTCTCGATCGTGGGGGAATCAGGCAGTGGAAAAACCACTTTAGCGAAGATGATTCTGGGATTAATCAGTATCACAGAAGGCGAGATATATTTCCAGGGAAAGAGACGCGAAATCAGGACGAATCAGCAGAGACAAGAATACTGGAAAAATATCCAGGCAATCTTTCAGGATCCGTTCTCTTCATACAACATATTTCACAAAATTGATGCCGTGCTTTTGGATTGTATCCGCATGCGTGGCGGTGGGAGTTTCCCGCGAGCAAAAAAAATTGAGCTAATGACAGAAGCATGCAGCTTTGTCAACTTGAAGTATGAGGAATTGACCAACAAATATCCTTTTGAGCTTTCCGGCGGACAGATGCAACGATTAATGATTGCCCGCATCTTCCTATTGAAGCCGAAGATCTTGCTGGCTGATGAGCCTACATCGATGATCGATGCCTGTTCACGTGCCACCATCCTGGATATGCTGATGCAGCTGCGAAATGAAATTGGCATGACGGTCATCTTCATCACCCATGATATTGGCCTGGCATATTATGTGTCAGACAAGGTATTTATTATGGAGCATGGGAGATTTGTGGAAAGCGGATCGGCTGATGAGGTGATACTAACACCGAGAGAACCTTACACTCGACGCCTGATCAGTGATGTTCCAAAAATCTATGAAGAGTGGGATCTTTCAACGGTCGAGTGTTCCACCTGATAGAAGAAACAAGCTCAATAATGTAATGCACTAATTATTACCCCGGCCTTTGAGCAGACTGAAAACTCCGAAAGGTAATTCGTTATGCATGTTCAACCCCTGATAGGTGATTGGCATTTTCGACAGGCGAACACTGATGATTGGATGACGGCAATAGTGCCGGGTGGCGTCCACCCTGACCTCATTGCAAATCATCGCATACCTGACCCGTTTGTAGGCGACAATGAAAAGCGCGTCCAATGGGTGGCTGAGTCTGATTGGGAGTACCGGTACAATTTTAGCTGTTCGGGGGAAATTTTATCCGAAGAAAAGATTTATCTGGTTTGTGACGGATTGGACACCCTGGCAACGGTTGTCTTAAATGGTCGCGAGCTAGGTCGCACGGATAACATGTTCCGCCG
>JBGOYO010000177.1:0-6535 GCA_041479715.1 Anaerolineae bacterium | reverse complement strand
TCGAAATCTTGTTTGCGACCGCCCGTTTGTTGCCATTGGTGGTATTGAGCCCGCAAATCATCATACTTCTTGCGTTTTTCCGCATCCGATAGAACCTGGTAAGCTTCATTAATGGTCTTGAATTTCTCTTCTGCTTCTTTGTTACCCGGGTTCACATCAGGGTGATACTTTTTTGCCAACTCGCGGTAGGTCTGCTTTATAACCTTCTTTTCAGCGTCCGGCGGTACACCTAATATCTCATAATAATCCTTAAAGTCCATTGATCACCGTCTCATTCGTCTTCTTGTTCATATTCGTCTAGCTCTTCGACCTTTCTGGACTTCCATTTTTTATAAGCAGTCTCAATTTCCCCCGCGATGTGGGTATCGCAGGCGACCAGAGGTTGTCGTTCATCCGGCACGCAGTGACCACCAGGGCTGGTGACGGTACAATCCACCAGTTTGCCTTCCGGGGAATATATGGCAAGGATGTTGAATATCCTGGCACATACGATGCAGCCATGCACCTCGACTACAGATTTATTTTCAGACATGGAACCTCCAGAAGTGCCCAGGATTCAAGTCCGCTTGGCTTGATCTTCTGACCTCATGCAAAAATGTCGCACATATGCAAGGGGTAGTGATGAAGAATTGTGAATAATTACCGCGGAGAACATCGATTCGATCATTAGTTATGGCTAAGGATTATCCGTCTTGAGCCATTGCTTTTGCTGCCATGAACTCAAATATCTGGGTTCCGGCCAGTATTTCCCTGGAACGAAGTCTGAACATTCCGCGGGAAATATGCGTCCACCACGGTTGGGCTGTCCCCAGCCAAATTCAATCTCCCGATCGCAGTTTGCACAATTCACATAAAACTCATCACTTTCCTTATCGTTCTCCGGCTCGAAGATTTCATATTCTTCCGGTTCAGAAGCAGAGTCATCTTCTGTAAATTCACCGAAATCCCCTAGCTCAGCTTCTTTGTCTGGTTTTTCCTCCACCCTTTCTTTATATTCGAAATGCCAGCGATGCTCAGCTTCAAGCGGTCCCCATTCCTGCCAGCATTCACTGACCGGACCAGCTAGGATGGTCCAAATGCGAGTTACAGTTAATTTATGATCGCCACATGTTTTACAAGTGAACTCCCAAGGTTGTTTATCATTCATGGCAATACTCCTTCTGTCAATCATAACGATCAGGAACATAGGTTGCGGGCACTTAATGGACCGTTTTCAATCCTGCAATAATCTTTCTCTTTCTGCCTCGATAGCCAAAGCATTTTCCATTTGACCAGCCAATTGATAAGACTGGCTGAGCTGCGTGTACAAATCCCGCAAATCCGCCTCATCTGGCATTGCTGGCAGTGCAGCTTCCCGTACGAACTCGCGGGCGTGCTCAAAGTGGACGATGGCCTCACTCACTGCTGAGAGATGCAATGCTTCTCGCCCGGCAGATAGACTGTAGTGGAAAGCGACCTGTGGCAGCCCGGCGGCCAGAGCATGGTGGGCCAGAATGGCTGCCGACTCGCCACCCTTTTCGAGGACTTCCACAGCCCGGCGGTGAAAAAGCCGCCGCCGCGCATCTCCACCTTCGGTATACACCACATCACGCACCATGTCGTTGGTGAATGCGTATTCACTGACTACACCCGGCTGCGTTGTTTCCAGTAACAACCGCCCGCTGATCAATTCATCCAGGGCGGGTAAAGCCAGGTCTGCGCTCAGGTTTGAGATGGCGCACATGCGCTCGAAGGTGATCCGATGCTCAAGCACGGCTCCACCTGCCAACAGGCTGAAGGCATTAGGGCTGAGACGATTCAAGCGCGATCGTATTACCGCATGTACGGTAGACGGGACGCGCACCGCTTGCCCCAGATTGTGATCAGCGTCCACTGTAAAGCTCCATTGCCCTCCGTCCTGCCGTTTTGGGTGCAGCACACTCCGTTCGAGTAAATCTTTGAGGGTCTCAATCAAGTAGAAGGGTTGCCCATGTGTTTCATGGTACAACCATTGGGCAAAGTCGGCATCGGGCGGCGACAAGATGGATAGCATCATCTGTATTGTTTCATCTTCCCCAAGCGGTTCCAGCTCGATATGAACCGGCTTCAGCTCACGCGCCACGCGCTCCAGCCATTGACTTAAGCCCTGCGGGCTGCCTGCTGGCTGGGGTTGGGTCAATGGGTGTAAAGCTTCTGAGCGCAGGCTGGCCAAAAACAAGATTTGTTCAGCGTTATCTTGCCAGCGCCGGATTGCATATTGCAGCAGGTCTAATGTGGCGCTATCTGTCCACTGCAAATCGTCGATAAACAGCACCAGCGGTGCCCGTTTGGCCAGGGCCAGCATACACTGCACCAGGGGTTCGTATAGCTGTGCCTGGCTAACATTTGCTTCTAGGTTGTGAGGCTCCATAGGAGTGGGGGATAAATTGGGATGGTGTTGTCGTATTTCTGGGAGCAGCTGACTAAGCAGTGACAACCATATCTCATCCACTATATCGATTAACGAGTTTTCGCCCTCGAGACGCAGCCGGAGTGCCTCCACCAACGGTTGAAACGGCAAATGGCTGCCACTCTCAAATGCGCTTCCCTGCAGCAATTCAGCTCCCTGGGCACTGGCCCAATGGATAAATTTCCGGGCCAGGCGGGTTTTGCCAATCCCAACTTCGCCGCGCAGCACCACAAGCTGAGGCTGACCTTCAGCGAGGCGTCCATAGGATTTAATGAGCGCCTGGTACTCGGTATTGCGTCCGGTAAACAGGCTTCCCAGGAAATTGATCGAGGTATCCGGTTGCCGTGGCCGAGGGGGAGTCTTACGGCCACGAGGATGGGCGAGGGGAGCTTGTATGCGAATGCGCTCTGCTAATGCTACTGTATCTGGTTCCGGGTCGATACCCAATTCGGCTGCTAAGATAGCGCGACATCCCTCGAACGTCTCCAGTGCTTGCCCGCGCTCACCTGCTGCGAAGTGCGCCCGCATCTTACGGCGATACGCCACTTCGTTTAGCGCGTCCAGGGCAATCCAACGCGAAGCCGTCTCTGTGGCACCAGCAAACTCACCATGCGCAAATTGGATTTCGGATAAGCGGTCCAGGATCAGACCCAAGCGTCGATTCCAGACCTCGCGCTGAATGGCAGCCCAGTCATCAAAGTCAGGTGCATCGCCCAATGAAAATCCAGCCAGAAAATCACCGCGCTGGCAGGCGGCAGCTGATTGTAATAAAGGCAGGCTGGCTGAACCCTCCGGTAATGTCCGGCTTGAGCGATCGGCACGCGCCTGAGCGTACGCACGTTCTACCGTTTGCAAGTCTAAATCGATATTCGCGGCTGGATTCAGACTCAGCGAATTATGGTTGACGAGAAGATAAGAGGTTTGATTCTGACCACTTGCCTGGCGTAAGGCCGTTTGCAGATGGTCGAGGGTGTTTCGCAGCGATCCATGGCTGCGCTCTGGGCTGGCTTCCGGCCACAGCAGGGCAGCCAAAGCCTCACGTGGTTGGGCATCCGACTCTATTGCCAGGTAGAAAAGAAGCGCTAGCGTCTTGCGGGTGGGAAAGCTCACCAGGTATTCGCCCAGGCGGACTTCGGGTGGTCCCAATGCATAGAGATGTAATGGTATAGCCTGGTCAGCCATTGCAAAACCCCTTGTGACGATTTTGAGACTCTCAGTCATTATACTCAGTTAAATGTTTAATAGATGTATAGATTCCGCTAAAGATTGTGATGTAACCTGGAAGAAGGCTCACGATGTCTGGTATTGTTCTAACATTCCCCATCCTGGACGGTAAGGTGGAAGCCTGGCGGCGATTTTGCCAGGAGTTATGCGATTTTCGTCGACAACCGTACGAAGATTCACGCCAGCGGTTGGGTATCACGCACGAACGATTGGCGTTGGTGGAAACCGGCTTTGGGGCTACAGCTGTGACCACGTTGGAAGCTCCAGATGTGGCGCAGGCATTGGGGCAGATCATCGCCTCAGATCTCCCCTTTGACGTCTGGTATCGGGATAAGTTGAAGGAGCTACACGGCGTTAACCTGGCCGGGTACGAGCAATTCGCCCAGCCAATACCGCTTCCACCCAACCAGGAGCTGCTCTTTGAGTGGACGTTAAATTCCAGCAACACCAAGTAGAGCTAAATCTACTTGTCACAATAGTCATGCATAATTGGTAGATCCTTAGCATGACATCAATTAATAAAATCATATACAAAAGAAATGGAGTAAAGAATGGGCATATTATCCTGGATTGTGGTTGGTTTGATCGCTGGTTTTTTGGCCGGAGTGGTCGTTAAAGGCGGAGGCTTCGGGTTGCTTGGCGACATCATCGTCGGTGTGGTGGGCGGATTGTTGGGAGGCTGGATTTCTGTCAATTTGCTGCATTTCGGCAATATGACGGGGATCAACCTGGAGTCGATCCTGATTGCGTTCGTCGGGGCGGTAATATTGCTTCTCGTATTGCGCTTGATAAAAAGAGCTTAAAACGGAGGTAAAAAAGGCTATTACTTCTTCGAGTGCCCCTACAAACCAAGTAGGTCAGCATCTGCTTCTGTTGTGAGAAGTGCTTCAAGCTTAAATTGTGTCATGCTTGGGAGCTCACTTGTGCCATTGGAAGCTGCTAGATAAGGAGGATACCTATGGACGAAAAAGAAACCATCCAATCCGATGCTAAACCTGAAACCCGCCCAAATAATTCCCTGCGCGGCACGTTGCGCTGGTTATTGGCGGTACTGTTTGCATTTGGGCTGGGTGCGCTGTTAATCGCTTTTGCGCTCTACCTCCCCACACGGCAGGAGCTCGTCAAAGCCAACGCGACAGTCACCAGCCAAACCAATCAGATCGCCACGTTGCAGACGGCTAACGAGACCCTGCAAAAGGATCGGGATTCCACTAAGCTGCATAGTTATGTGCTCAAAGCGTTGTCAGGTGTGCGCGGTGCCAGCCAGGCGGTAGCTGCCAACGACTACGCTGGTGCGCGCCTGTCGTTGATCCAGGCTTCCGATGCGCTGGCTGTCCTGTCAGGCTTGTTGGGGACGGACCAAAAAGACGTGCTCACCGCCATGCAGCAAAGTGCGGCTCAGGCTTTGACTAAGGTAATGACTAACCTCAAGTCAGCGCAGCCGGATTTGGATCAGTTGACGAATAACCTGGTGCAGCTGGAGGATAACCTGTTCCCTAACCCGTAAGAAGGGTAGAGGATTCATATTTCGCCCACCTTGGAAGAGAACCTAATGGAAGGCTGGCGCGCTACGTTGCCCGGATTGCCAGCGAAAATATCAGGGGCAGCATATACAACGAATAAGAGGAACCTAAAATGAACAAGGACATTGTTGAAGGCAAGTATAAGGAAATGCACGGCCAGATGAAAGAGTGGTGGGGCAAGCTCACAGACGATGAACTGCAACAGGCAGGCGGCAATGCCGAACAAATCATCGGTTTGCTCCAGCAGAAGTATGGCTACACCCGCCAGCATGCCGAAAAAGAATTCAATCTGCGGATAAAAGATGTTGAGAAGAAAGTTAAGAGTACTTGAGGCACCTCGAAAAAATTGGAGGTCAGTTCGATAAATTAATAGGCTTGCTCCTGGAGAAATATGGTTTCACACGGCAGCAGGTCGAAGAAGTATTCAAAAAGAGGACAAAATGACAGACTATAAGGAAGTAAGAACTACAGAACATGAATCTGGACAAGAGCAGCGTGCCGCAACCTTTAAAGCCACACAACTGATCTGGCTACTGCTGGGCATTCTCGAAGCCCTGCTTGCGCTGAGGTTTATATTTAAGTTGATCGGAGTCAATTCAACCAATGCATTCGCAACGCTCCTTTACAAAGTGACCGGCTTTTTCGTGGCTCCATTTGCAAGTTTGACGGGAGCCCCATCTTCTGGTCGCATTGTGTTGGAAATTTCTACCCTCATTGCGATGATCGTGTACCTGCTGATCGCTTGGGCGCTTGAACGGATTGTGTATGTGCTCTTCTATCGACCGCGCGGACCTGTGAGCGTCCAGCAGACAACTATTGCCGAGCACACGCCTCCAATAACACCTTTGGGTGTTAAACAAACGATGACGACTGAACGCACAACGACTCAAGCACCTGTTGACACCAGTCAAACGACCGTCACCGAACATACGAATACCCAAACACCGGGTTCCCTTTGATCGTGGGGTAGGTACGCAGTACCGGTTTCTTCATACAAGCGGTGAAAGTCCAGGGTTGTGAAACACTCTGAAAGGAGAAAAAATGGAACTGATTAAATTCATTTTGTGGCTCAGCGCTGGAGCTGTTATTGGCTGGTTTGCCAGCCGGATAGTAACGACAGAAAACGGGTGGACCCACAAACCAGTAGCTGCCAAGGTTTCCAACTCTGAAGAGAGTTAAGCCACCTTATCGAAACGGTCATGCGAAGGGTTTACGCCCATCGCATGACAACAATCGAAAAACCAGATAAAAAAGATAGGGAGAATAGAATGGGAATACTATCCTGGATTGTGGTTGGCTTGATCGCCGGTTTTTTTGCCGGATTAGTCGTGAAAGGGGGCGGTTATGGTTGTATTGGTGA